>PLBD01000255.1 GCA_003135315.1 Acidobacteriaceae bacterium
CAATCCGTTTCTTGCAGCCAGAGCTGCTTATGGTAAGCAACTTCCGCCTGGGAAGTTTCCAATTCAAAGCCTGCATACCACGCTCCACGATCCGCGGAATTGAACCGGGAGCCGCCCGGCGCCGGGTGGCAGAAGGCTGCATTGATGATTCGATACGAAGGAATTCCAAAGACCAGTTCCCTGGCATCGATCCCAGGCAACAATCCTGATTCTGCTAAAAGGCGATCGTTGGTGGCATTGTCGAGTTCAAAGATGCCGTCCAGAAGGTCTCCGTCATCGGTTAGACGTGTCAACACAGATGCCCCGCCCTCTGCATATTGAGCGGGAATCAGTCGGTGGGTGTCTCTTTGATCAATTTGAACTGTAACGGGCACGGCTTATCTTCCGCCGCGACGGCTGTCCAGCAGTCGACGTACCGCCAGCATGCCGGGCATTCCACCCTGGATCAGGAACAAAAGAGGAGGCTGGTTCTTGAACATTGGGTTGCTGTTTGGGCGCGACACCCACTGGTTCGCAAGCTTCTCGCTGAACAAGATGTTGAGAGCCTTGAAGATTCCGATCAGCAGTGAAACTCGAGTCAACTCGTCCTGAGTCAACGGACCTTTGCGGCTCTTTTTCAGCCCATAATACCTGCCGTTGGAAATCCCTCCCAGCAACAACATGGCATCGTCGCTCTTCAGACCCCATTTCTCGGAGATCTTGAGCACTGCTTCGATGGCTGCCGGACTCAGTCGCTTGCGGGTTGCAGAGTCAGTCAGGTCCGGCAGCTTTCTTAGATCGAGCCCTAAGTCACGAGGGACTGTCTGGATAGTCACAAGAATTCTCCATTTCTGTAGTATTTTCTATCCATATATGGATTGCTGTCAACAGAACCAGGTGGCCCAGAGTCTTGCACTGGGAAATCCTGAAGGTTGGAGTGCAGTACGCTTGGGTGTGAGTCGGCGTGGCAACCGCATCTCCATGGAAACCGAAAACTTAGCTTTCCCTTGCCAACAGCCAAGTAGAGAATGGGTTCGGCCACATTCCATGCGCCACTCTGGGAATGTGATTCTGGTCGGAGCCGCTTCTGGGGGAGGAGCGGTTCCTAGGTTCGTGGCTCTTGCCGATACGATAACGGTCGTATACGACGGCTCCCTCCGACCCTCAGGGACGGGGTCTGGCAAAGAACCCATCGGCTTATGTCCAACTGGAGCAACTCGAGCCGCTGCCTAAGTCTCAGTCTTCGAGGTCCCCGGATTACGCTTAAGGTCCATGAGGTCACTGCTGCGACCGAGTGCTTGTTTGTTGGCCACTAAGTCATCCCACGAGATGAAGTGCACGGGGAGGCCGAAGAAAGTGCCTGCGACCCTCTTTCTCCAGGCGTCGGGAAAGCTGACGCCGGTGATTTCGGTCAGAATGTCGATGCGCACCGGAGCAATTCCGATCTGGTAGACCACTTGCTGATCGGTGAAAGTTTCGGCCGTTACCTGGTCATGGTCAAGGGGAGCGCCGAACTTCTTGAGCGCTTCCACAACACGGAGAGAGTTTCGCTTCGAATTGTGCACCCACACGTCGAGATCTTTCGTATAACGCGGCTCGCTGTATTTCATGACGGCGAATCCGCCGACAATTAAATACTCGACCTCAAATTCGTTTAAGACTTGTAATAGTTCTTTGTAGTGTGGGTTTTCTGCCATGTCTGACTTCCTCGGCTAGTTCCACCAGTTCGCATGCGGCCGCAAAGATGGCGTCATCGCCCTGTTCCTGCCAGAATTCGATATCAAAGGATCGGTCGGGATAGCCGCCCTCCACGAGTCGTGTCTTCCACATCGGTGCTGATGAATGACTCATGCTTTCCTCGCAGGATCTTCGGAACATCAGGATATCAGGATCGCGATCCCAACTCCGCTCACTCTTTGGGCGCACGGTAGAGGAACGCTCTTTCTGGCTCGTTCTGTCCGGATGCGTTTTCGGCCCTGCGCTGCTTATGCCGGATGCCGGGCAGAATGGCCGTACGCTATTTGCGCTTTCCTCTCACGAAACGAACCGCGCTGAACGCATCGAAGTCCAGACCAAGGCTAGCAAGTGGTACCCTTGACGCCGCACCCGCAGCGGCCGGCGGATAGTCTGCAAGATGCGGTTAGCCCGCAGACCGCGCGAGGCGCGATCGCTGACAGGGGCCTGGTGGTTTGCTTACAGCTTTCGTATCGGGCCCGGGTACTGCGCCACGACAGGATCGTTGGTGAGCAGCGTAATGCCCTCAACTGCCGCCTGCGCGACCAGAATACGATCGAAGGTGTCTTTATGGATCGGTGGCAGGCTCTCGATGGCAACGACGTGGTCGCTGACAATTGGCAATTCGCTGTAACCGTTATCCAGCAGGCCGCGGCGCAGCAGACGGGCCTCAACCCGAAAGTCCTTTCGCCCTAATCCACTCTTGATGGCTACCTCCCACAAACTGGCAGCGCTGAACAGCAACTCATTGTCCCTGTCCTCCAATAAGGTCCGGATGTTCTTTGGCAAACGCTTGGGTTCTCCGGCGGCCCAAAGTAGCAAGTGTGTGTCCAATAAGAGCTTCATTCCCCACCGCCGAAGAGCTTCTCGATCTCCTCACTGCCCATTTGGTCGAAATCGTCCGGTACGGTGATTTGTCCCGCCAGAAACCCCAGACGCTTCATCTGGTCGTCGGTGGGCGCGGTCAGCGCGGTAACCTTGACAACTGGTTTGCCCGCCTTGGCGATGATGAAAGGCTCGCCCTTGGACGCCGCTTCCACCAGTTTCGAGAGCTGTGTCTTGGCTTCGTGAATGTTTACCGTTTTCATGACATGTATCAAACTTAGCTAAGCGNNTTAGTTTAACAAGAATTGACCGCGTTGGCAATGTCAGGCGAATCGCCAAAGGAGCGAAATCGGCGCTTCCGCTGCACTGCACAGTGGCAGCTACATGGATGAAAGCAATCGTGCAGGTGGAAACCCATGTGACCCAGCGGAGATCGCCCGCCGCCGGCCGGCGGCACTCGACGCCCGGCCGCAGCGCACCCTGTTAGAACAGCGAGAGTTGCTCGACGTCTCGGATTCTTGGGATGCATCGCCCGCGAATATCCTCATTATTGCTCAGTGCGGAATCCGGGAGTGATTCCACAGAAAACCTAGGCATCTCTGGAACTCCGGGACCCTGGCCTTCTGGTGCCGCAATCAGATCTCCTTCTCCTACGGTTGGAAACGTGGACGGCCGCAGCTGCTGCAGATTCTTCCAAACCGAATCTGCGGACTCTCCAATTCCCTTGTTCTCCACCAACTCACGCGCCATCGCCGTGAGCATGTCGTCATCTCCATCGATTGCCTGGAGACCCTCGGAGGTGAACTTCCCCTCCATGGCCAAGGCTACGAGGAGTTTCTTGCCCATCAAGCGGAGACAGACCTCCTGCATGGTTCCTGCATAAGCAAGGAACTTCACCTCCACTGGCCGTCTCTGTCCGATGCGCCATGAACGTCGACTAGATTGCCGCAAGGTGTGCAGCGAGTAGCCCGTCTCGTGAAACAGGATGGTTGGAAAGTCAAGGAGATCCAGCCCAGTTTCGACGATCTTGGGATGGCAGATCGCGACATCGATTCCCCGGCGCAGCTGCTCACGGTACCAGGCTTCCCGCCTGTGAGTGGGAACGCTGGCCCGCAGGATCGCAGCCCGTATTCCCTCAACGCGAAATAGCTGTTCCAGTCGCGCCGTTACGTCGTGCTTGTTGGTGTAAACCGCAAAGACCTGGCATTTGCGGCCGCGTGCGAGCTGGGCTTTCACTTCTTCAATGAGTGCCCGCTCTTTGGCATACGCCTCGTTCTTGTCCAGATCAACCGTTTCGGCAATGACAAATGACTCGCGGCATTTGGTTTCTGGGTCAAATTCAGAACCGTACAGAGTGCCGAAACCATACGGATGGTCCGGCCATGCGAGCAGTGCGTTCAGCATGGTGCTGGCGACGCTGCTGTTACCGCGGTGCTCCTTCAAGCAGGCAGTGATTTCCTCTTCAAGCTCCTCATAGGCTGACTTCAGTGGCTCTTCCATCGCTACCGGCACGACTTCCTCTCGGTAGCTGGGCAGTCCGTCTGAGATGTCCTCCAGGCCGATGAACGCGCAGTGGTCCATCAGATACTTGCCGAACAGTAACGGTGAGGCGCCGGGCTTGCGCTTGATCGTGACTGTCTTCTTGGTTTTCTTCGAGCAGGCGTT
>PLBD01000472.1 GCA_003135315.1 Acidobacteriaceae bacterium
TTCGACTCCGGCGGTCAAAAGAAGACCGCCTCCGCTCAGGATGACACATCGAAGGGAGCCCCGCGTTTACGTCCTTACGTCCGCAGCCCGGTTCATTTGCCAATCTCTTCCAGATACTTCTCCGCTTCCAGGGCGGCCATGCAGCCGGTGCCGGCAGCGGTGACGGCCTGCCGGTAATGCCGGTCGGCGACGTCGCCGCTGATGAAGACTCCGGGGGCACGCGAGCAGACGTAGCCCTCGGGAATCAAGTAGCCCTCGCCGTCGCGGGCAAGCTGGTCGCCGACGAACTGCGCGTTGGGAGTGTGTCCGATGCCGAGGAACATGGCGCTGGTGGGCATGTCCCACTGCTCCCCGGTCTTCAGATTGCGCAGGCGCAGCCCGGTCACTTCTTTCTTGCTGACGTCGAGCACGTCGTCGACGACGGTGTCGCAGAGGAACGCGATTTTGTCGTGCTTGCGGGCGCGGTCAAGCATGATCTTGGAAGCGCGAAATTCGCCGCGGCGATGAATCAGCGTGACCTTGGAGGCGAAGCGGGTGAGGAACAGCGCCTCTTCCATCGCGGAATCGCCGCCGCCGATGACGGCGATCTCCTTGCCGGAAAAGAAAAAGCCGTCGCAGGTGGCGCACGACGAGACGCCATGGCCGATGAGCGCCTGCTCATTGGGGAGGCCGAGCCAGCGCGCCGAAGCTCCGCTGGCGATGATGAGGGTGCGGGTCAGCAGCTTGTCGCGGCCCAGGTTGACTTCGATGGGCTTCCTGCTGCCGTCGGCGGCTTTGCGGCTGAGATCGACGCCGGCGACGTGGCCGGCGAGGAATTCCGTGCCGAAACGCGTGGCCTGCATGCGCATGTTGTCGATGAGCTCGGGCCCCTGGATGCCGTCGGGGAAGCCGGGGAAATTTTCCACCAGCGTGGTCATGGAGAGCTGGCCGCCGGGCTCGTGGCCGTCGATGACCAGCGGCGTGAGGTTGGCGCGCGCGGCGTAAATGGCTGCCGTCAGCCCGGAGCAGCCGGAGCCGATGATGATGACGTTGCGAATATTGTCGGGCATAGGGATTGGTTTGATTCTGCGGCGCGATGAAAGATGCAGTGAGGGCGCCCAGTGGGATTCTAGCAAAGAGCTGTCAGCTATCAGCCGTCAGCCGTCAGCTAAAATGCCCCGCCCTAGCCAACAGAAGGCTAGAACGGGGCACCCTTGCATAACGGTTAGAGGAGGTATCATGTCCATAAAGCGCCAAAGCTGGACAGGTATCCAATCGATTGTTTAGCAGCCGGTCAGACCAGCTGACGGCTGAGAGCTGACGGCTTCCTTATGGCAATGCAACTTCCCACATCCGTTGACGTGCGCGCCTTTGTGCGGCGGGTGCTGCACCCGGCGTCGAAGCTGGGGAAGACCACGCTGTGGTTCGGCTATCTGGCGCTGGCGCTGGAGGTGCTGCGGGCCATTCTCCGTTCGCCGTCGGGGACGATGTTGAGCGGCTGGGCCAGCTTCATCAGCGCGCTGTTCGTTGTCTTTGCGCTGCTGATGGGCTTGCGCTGGGCGCGGCGAAAACTGCTGTGGCGGCTGCGCAATCGGCTGATCGTCACCTACGTTTTCATCGGCGTGATTCCGCTGATGCTGCTGGTGGCCGGGGCGCTGCTGGCGGCATACCTTTTCGCCGGACAGTTCGCGACCTACGCGGCCATGTCCGATCTGCAATCGGAGCTGCAGCACCTGGACGCGACCAACCGCTCGCTGGCGACGCAGTTCCGCGCTCTCGCCCGGGACGGCAAGTTGAACCAGCAGCTGGCGGGCGAGATTGCCAGCGCGTCGGACGAAAATTTCCGGCACCGCTCGGTGAGCATTTGGGAGGGCGAGAAAGGCTTCGTGCTGGCCGAGCCGGCACAAGCCACGATGCCGCCGATCAAGGCCTCGCCAGCGTTGCCGGGAGATTTTGCCGGCTTCGTTCTGGACAACAACCGCCTGCACCTGCGCGCCGTCCGGCGAGTGGACGATGGGCAGCGGCATCTGACGATAGTTTCCAATCTGCCGGTCACGGCGGAGCTGCTGCGGCACGCAACGTCGGAGCTGGGAGAAATAACCCTGTTTCCGCCCGACGAGGAAACGGGTAACAAACCGAGTGCGATAGCCGGCGGTCAACCTGCCTACAAGGACCGCATGAGCGTAACCACCAAGGCCGGTGGTTCGAGCACGTTGACCATCGATCTTTCGCGGAACGGCGCCAGCGGACCGAAGCGCGTGGAGGCCGGCAGCGTTCCACCGCCCAGCAACAGCCTGGACGTGGAGTTTCCCTTTGCCACGCGGCTGGATGTCACCGCTTGGGAGAGCGGCAAGTCGTTCAACGGCCTGCTTCTGGTGGACACGCGGCCGTCGCGGATCTATGCCACTCTGTTCAGCACTCTGGGACAAAACGCCGGCATCTTCCGCGACCTGCTGATCGTGATCGCGGTCATCTTCGGGGTCATCGAGCTGATTGCGCTGTTCATCGGCGTGCGCCTGACGCGCAGCATGACCAAGTCGGTGGCCGAGCTGTACACCGCGACCCAGTACATCAATCGTGGCGAACTTCAGCATCGGATCCGGCTGCGCACCAACGACCAGATGGCGGCGCTGGAGGGGTCGTTCAACTCCATGACGCAGTCGCTGTCCAACCTGATTGCCGAGCAGAAGGAGAAGCAGCGGATGGAAGGCGAGCTGGCCATCGCGTATGAGGTGCAGGACCTTCTGTATCCGGACGACTTGAGTGGCCTGCGCGGGCTTGAGGTGCATGGCGTATGCCGTCCGGCGCGCACCGTGAGCGGCGACTATTACGATTTCATTCCGTTGAGCGAAGACCGGCTGGTGCTGGCGGTGGGCGACATCAGCGGCAAGGGAATTTCGGCGGCGCTGCTGATGGCGACGGTACATGCTTTCGTACGCGCGTATTCGCTGGAGCCGGAGCGGACGCTGGCCGCGGTGGCGGCGGGCGCGGGAGTCCCGCAAAGCATGGTCCTGACGGCGAACGGCGGCAACGGCAATTCCCACGCTGAGCTTTCGCCGGCGTTGCTGATGGCCACCTTGAACTACCAGCTCTACCGCAGCACGCCGGCGGCGAAATACGCGACCATGTTTCTGGGCTGCTACCACTCGGGATCGCGTTTGCTGACGTATTGCAACGCGGGACATCTGCCGCCGCTGCTGCTGGGCGTTGACGGCCAGGTGCGGCGACTGGAAACGTCGGGAACGGTGGTCGGGCTGTTCGACGACGTGACGTATGAGGAGAGCGCCGTTGCCATGCATCCGGGCGATATCTTTGTGGCCTACAGCGACGGCATTACCGAACCGGAGAATGAGTTCGGCGAATTTGGCGAGGAGCGGCTGATCGAGTTGATCTTGCAGCAGCGGGACCAGTCGCTGGTGCGCATCAGCGAAGTGGTGACCACGGCGGTGGCCGACTGGATCGGCGGCGGCGAGCAGCCCGACGATGTGACCCTGGTGCTGGCGCGAGCAAGATAAGCAGCGGCGGCAGCGTTGGGTGGAGCACGCCTTCAGGCGTGCAGATAAGGTAGCCTGTCCAAGAAATCGGCTTCAGCCGCTGAGGTAATCCCGGAAAGAGTTACCGCAGCGGCTGAAGCCGGTTCTGATTTCGCCGGGTTTTGAATGCACGCCTGAAGGCGTGCTCCACCCACGCTGAATCGAAATTCCGAGACGCGGCTCATCGCCGTTTAAATGTTCGACGTCCACCAATGAAATCCCCGGCAATCGTGATACGCTGAGGGCACGTGCACACCTGACAAAGGAAACCGATCTTCTCCAATGACCGACGCCGCACAGTTCCCCTCGCCAGACATTCTCCCCTCGACCCGGCAGATCCAGGAAAGCTACGACGCCTTCAAGACCAAGGGCCTGCGACTGAACCTGACGCGCGGCAAGCCGTCGCCGGCGCAACTGGATTTGAGCGCGGAGCTGCTGGCGCTTCCCGGCGCGGCCGACTATGTTGCCGAAGACGGGACCGATTGCCGCAACTACCAGGGGCTCCAGGGAATTCCGGAAGTGCGCCGGCTGTTCTCCGGAATATTGGGCGCACCGCCGGAGCAGGTTGTGGTGGGCAACAACTCCAGCCTGGCGCTGATGCACGACGCCGTCGTGTACTCGCTGCTGAAGGGAACGTGCGACAGCCTGATGCCGTGGTCGCAGGAGCGCGAGGTTACGTTCCTCTGTCCCGTGCCCGGCTACGACCGGCATTTCAAGATCTGCGAAGACTACGGCATCCGGATGATTTCGGTGCCGCTCAAGGACGATGGGCCGGACATGGACGAAGTGGAGCGGCTGGTGGCGCACGAGCCGACCATCCGGGGCATGTGGTGTGTTCCCAAATACAGCAATCCCACCGGAGCGATTTATTCGGACGAGGTCATCGAGCGGCTGGCGGCGATGCCGGCTGCGGCCACGGATTTCCGCATCTACTGGGACAACGCGTATTGCGTACACCACCTGACCAGCGAACGCATTGCGATTGCCAACATCCTCGAGTTGAGTGCGCGTCACGGACATCCCAACCGCGCGTTCGTGTTTGCGTCGACGTCGAAGATCACGCTGGCCGGCGCCGGGCTGGCGCTGTTTGCTTCCTCAGCGGAAAACGTGAAGTGGCTGCTGGCGCGGTTGGTCCCGCGGACCATTGGCCCGGACAAGGTCAACCAGTTGCGCCATGCGCGCTTTCTGAAGGATGAAGCAGGCATTCATCAGTTGATGGACAAGCACCGCGCCCTGTTTGCGCCCAAGTTCCAGAAGGTGCTGGACGTCTTCGACGAGAAGCTGAGCGGCGTTCCCGGCGTGAGCTGGAACCGGCCGAAAGGCGGTTACTTCATCACGCTGGAAGTTCCTCACGGCTGCGCCCGGCGGGTGGTGGCGCTGGCCAAAGACGCCGGCGTGGAGCTTACGGCCGCGGGCGCGACCCATCCCTACGGAAAAGATCCCAACGACCGCACGCTGCGCATCGCTCCTACGTTTCCCGCGTTGTCCGAGGTGGCGCTGGCCGCCGAAGGCGTGGCCGTATGCGTCCTGCTGGCGGCGGCGGAGAAGTTTCCCGCGTTCTTGCCGGAGGTGCGGCAGGAAACGTCCGGGGCAGGGAAGACTTCGGGAGTTTGATCGGTGGCATAGCTGCTACATTTACTGCTATGCCCGCAGGCCGCGAGCCTTCCCACGCCGATGCGCCGACGATTCCCGCCGGAATCCCACGCGGACAAGCCGCTGTCTTCCTCGCGTTGCTGACCATCGCAGGAGCGTGGCTGCGGCTGTCGCACCTGGGCAGCAAGAGCCTGTGGCTGGATGAAGGCGCAACCGTCGCGCTGGCGCGCGCGTCGTGGCAGCACTTCGCGTGGGTGTGGTGGCACGGCGAAGCCAATCTCCAGACAATTTATTTTCTGCTGATGCGCGCCTGGATCCATCTGGGCGACAGCGAGACGTGGCTGCGGCTGCCGTCAGCGCTGTTCGGCATCGCATCGATCCCAGTCATTTACATGCTGGCGCGGAAGTTCATGGGAGCCGCGTCGGCATTGGCCGCGGCCGCGCTGCTGGCCTTCAATCCGGGCCACGTCTACTACTCGCAGGAAGCCCGCAGTTACACGCTGGCGATCCTGCTGGTGCTGCTGTCGACGTATTATTTCGTGCGCGCCGTGGAAGAGAACCAGCCGCGGGACTGGCTGTTCTGGACGGCGCTGGGGATTCTCGCGTTCTACAGCCACGATTTCGCGGCGCTGGTTCTGGTGGCGCAAGCCGTGTCGGTGCTGTTCAAAGCGCCGCCGGTGCCGTGGCGGCGGCTGATGACGTGCAGCGTGGTGATATTTCTGTTCGCGATTCCCGGCCTGACGTATGTCTTCCGCGCTTCGCCGGAGAACCTGCGCTTCCTGTGGATGCCGCGAGCCAGCGCGAAAGAGTTCTGGCACCTGGCGATGTTCTACGGCGGCGCGGGAGTGAAGGTGATCGTCGCCGGCGTGCTGTGGATCGCGGGCGCGGTTGCGGTGTGGAAGAGCCGGCGATCTGGTGCGGCGCTGGACTTCTGGCGGGGAATGTTGATCGTCGTCTGGGCGGTGCTGCCGGCCGTGATTCTGGCGCTGGTTTCGCTGCGGCAGCCGATGTTCCTGCAACGCTATTTGATCTTCTCGCTGCCGGCGACAGTGCTGCTGGCGGCGCTGGGCGTTGATACCTTGCGCAAATGGGGAATCGGCCTGCTGTTGACGGCCCTACTCTGTGGGATGTCGCAGACGGCGATCACCAAGGAGTACCACAAGCCGCGCGAGGACTGGCGCGGAGCCGGCAACGCGGTGCTCAGCTCGGCTGCGCCCGGCGATGCCGTGGTTTTCTTTCCTTTCTACACCCGCGTGATGCTGGATTATTACCGCGATCGATATGGCGCGAGCGCGCCGCCTCTGCACGTGTTTGCACCGGGATATTACGACGGCGGCGAGGATGTGCGCGACCTGCTGAAGGCGCTGGACCGCGATCCGCGCGGTTTCAAACATGTGTGGGTGCTGGTGAGCGGCGATGGCAAGGACTTTTATGGGGCTGCGATCGAGGGGAAGTTGTATTCGAATTATGGAGTGCCTGCAGTGGAATGGTTCCCCCCTGACATCACTGTGTTGGAATACGGACGCTGAGTCGCCTGGTCGCCGGTGTGGAGCGATGGTGGAGGACGCCTTCAGGCGCGCAGAAAAATGCCGCAGTCTAGAAACCGGCTTCAGCCGCTGAGGTAAGTTCGGAAGGCGTTACCTCAGCGGCTAAAGCCGGTCTGATTCAATCGGCTGCCATGCACGCCTGAAGGCGTGCTCCACCCGCGGCAGGGCCTGGCCTTTCACAGGTTGCGAAAGACCTGGAACAGCAGATCCCTCGTCGGGCTGAAGCCCTCCTCGTGATGACAAACAATCAATAGAGAGGCTGTGACGGCGCAGCTAAAGCTG
>PLBD01000006.1 GCA_003135315.1 Acidobacteriaceae bacterium
TACCGAAAGGGTTCCGCATTTCGCGATGCATTCCGCGCGTGGGATTTGGCGATCACTTCAAACAGCCGCTCCAGGCGTTCTGCCGCCGTCGTGGTCACGATCTTTTCTGGCTCGTGCCCCATTTTTGTGAGAAGCAAGCGGGCCGGACGTGTCTTGTGGAGCTCCAGTCCGAGATCCGCAAACGCAGCTTCATACCGCTTAACGATGCGCGGAATCATGTCGTTGAGGACGAGCGTCTTACCAGACAGCTCGGTTTGGTAGCTTTCCCGGACGAGCGCGTCAAAGACATTTGGGTCCAGGAGGTCCTCGATGTCCGCTTCGGGCGGTTTGGCTGAAGCGGCATAGGCTTCCGTGACGAACATTATATTTTCATCGCGCACCAACTTTGCCTTCAGTAGCTGCTCTTTGGTGGAACGCGCCTGCTTTTCATCATCGAGGAGCACCAGCACTCGGAGTCTCTCGGATGTCAAAAGCGCCACCATATAGCTGATCTTTGGCGCGCCACCTGCCGGCGTAATAGTTAACTCCGGCGGCAGCCCTTTCTTGCCGACACTGTGCAGGTATTCTGATGCGGACGCCAAGATCCAATAATCCGTTACCCCCTCCACAACCAGATTGTTGGGGCCAACAAAAAGGCTCTGTGCAAGGGAATAACCGAGAGCAAGCTGAAGCGGAAAGAGCGTTCTGGCGTCGCCAGTCGGATCGTTCGATACCGTCGTTCCTGAATCCTGGTCAATGTTCACTGTTCGCACGGCAGCGAGGTTTTCCGTGGGCACCATGAAGGGCGAATGTGTCGTGTAAATGATTTGGTTCTTGAAATCCACATTAAGATGCCGAAGCAGATCCCCTTGCGATAGCGCATGCAAGTGAAGTCCTGGCTCGTCGAGCAGTAAAACCGCGTTCTCGGCGGAGCCGCCTCGCGTGTCCGCCGAAAATGCGATGTAGAAGGAGAAGAACCATTTTAGCCCGCGACTGCGCTCATCGAGATTGACTTCGACGTCGTATACCGATGTTGGATCAGACACGAACGTATCAAGATGATTGGCATCCGGACTGAAGCGCACTTTAAGCGCGCGGTCTTTCCAAAGCCTACGCAGCTCGGTCGTCACCACGGCGCCGGCGCGATGGGCGAGCTGGTTCCGGGTTTCGTGATCGTCCGCAGCATTTAAGGTGTGCAGTTGCTGAGGATCAAGACCTGCAACCTTGCACATTTTCTCAAAGTTCTCGTCCGCCTTGGTCAACTTGGATGGATTTGCAGCCTTGCGCGCGAGATATTCGGCGATGTTCTGGTGGCCCACCAACTCCGGGTAGTCTTCTACATACACGAAGATCGGCATTCGCGTGACAACCCAGCCTCGGGCCTTTTCCCAGGCAGGGCCGTCGTTGACGATTTGTGCGGCAGTCTTCTCCAGTTCAGCGAGTAACCCATCCGCCGTCTCTGGCAGAGTAACTTTCGAAGTTGATAGGACCGTGCGAAAGGTTGCCAGCCCGGGGGCTGCGCGCGCGGCCCAAGTCGGCCCGTCGGTGGAGGTGGCCAGGGCGATCTTAAGTTGGTTAAGTGCGGAAACCACTTTTGCTTTTGGGTCAACTTCAAGCTGATCTGCTGTCGATTCGACGATCGGCACCATCGTTTGGACGCGCGCATCAATGTCACTCTTCGAAAAGGCGAGCGGCTTCAGATCGACGAATCCCACCCAAAGTAGGTCGGCTTTGTAGTTGCGTCCGACGTCCACTTCACTAACACCTGAAGCTCGCGGAAACATTGTCGCAAGCTCATGCTGTTCCTGTTTGTCGAGTGCCCATCGTGTCCGAACGACGGGCGTGTCGTCTTTGCATTCGGTCAAACGCCGATGTCGTGGAAAGTCCTTAATCGGCGACAGATTCTTTATGCCACCTGGGGGATTAAGAGCTCGCAAGGCTAGCAGTAGATTCGATTTTCCGCTCTCGTTACGCCCTACCAGACTGGTGATCTTGGCAACCTTCACGTGACCGCTGTCAGTGATCGAGCGGTAATTCGTAATCTGGAATTCCACCAATTGCATTTCGGCCTCCCCCTTGTTCCTGCCCTACCCCACGTTCACCGGCACCAGCGTCATGGTGTCATTCCCAAAAATATCGATGACCTTGACCGCGACCGTGTACCGCCCAGGCCGGTCATAGCTATGCTCCGCAGTCGTCAACTCCAGCGCCCTGCTCTGCCGCGTCCGGAAACTCTGCCACTCATTCTCGAAGATATACCCGCCCGTCCACCTTTCCTCAAACTCGATCGGCGACACGTAAGGCACCGGACGCGGCTCTTCGACCCCTGAGCCCTTGGGAACCTTGATGATTTCCTTTCGGCTCATGTAGTCGAAATCCACGGCCCAATAGTCCACCCAGTCAGTCCATTTCTTCGTCAGAACCTCACGGGTCACAGCCCCCGCCTTATCCTTGCTCACCTTGATGAGCTGTCCCTGCTCGCAGAGGACGTCGCTCTTACCTTCCTTCATCGCCGCGATGGCCGCGTCGGCAGCACCCTGCGTGTAGTACACGGAGAAGTCGGTGAGTTCGATCCTGACCTCGAGCTTGCGCTTCTTGTCATAGCGGGGCGTGGCTTCCACAAAGCTGATGTCGTGGAAGACCACCTGCCCCTTGTCCACCGCGCGTTTATCGAACACCTCTGCCGGGATGTACTTCGGCGACAGATCGATACCCTTCTGCTTGGCCTCTTCCAGCACGGCCGGGAACAGGCCCATTTCAAACTCGAAGGCGAGCACGTCCACCCGCGAGGCACCGCGCTTGCGACACTCGGTGATGACCTCCTCGACGAACAGGCGGCCCACCGGAAGGTTGATTGGCCCGACAACGACCAGACGACCACCATTCTTGCCGTGGAAGAATGACTCACCTTCGAGCGGCTGTGCCTTGTAGGCGCGGAGGATCAGCTCGCGAAAATCATGCTCCTTGCGCGCGAGCGCCAGTTCCTTTTGCGTGCCTGTCAGTCGGCCCCCGACGTTGAGATACGCCTGACGCTCGTAACGGCCGAGGTTCAGGACCTCAAATGCGCGGAACGGCTTGTCCGCTGCTTTCAATTCACGCTGTACACCAATGAGGCGCTTGCGTGTAGTGTGAATCCCGAACTTGCCGAGATCTGCAGCGATCCATTTCCGACCTAACTTTTCAGCGACCGCTGCAGTTGTGCCGGAACCGCAGAAGAAGTCAGCAATCAACTCACCCCCGCTGCTGCTCGCGCTTACGATGCGTTCAATAAGAGCCTCAGGCTTTTGTGTGGGATAGTCTGTGTTCTCGTTACTTTGCCTCACCGAATTGCCAGGAATATCCGTCCAAACGTTCGGACGCTGCTTACCCTTCTCTAGGCGCTCGGATAAGTAGTATTTCTCGCGGATCGAATTATCAGTGAAATAGAGGCGTCGATCGTTTTCCAGAGCCCGCATTCGCTCCTCTTTGAATCTCCAGCCTTTTGTAGGGGGCGGCCATGCTCTGCCGTCCTTGTCGACGTATGTATACTTTAGGTTCTCCCGATGCGCGGGGTTAATAATCGGTTGCGTGTTATAGCGCCCGCGGCCGTCGCCGTCGTCCTGCTTAAATGACGCAATATCTTCGGCCGTTAAGCCCTCAATCATTGGTGTGAAATGATAGCGATCAGATTTCGAGTACCATAGAATGTAGTCCGCGTTTCGCGGCAAGTTGTTGAAGACTGGCTTTCCTGCAGATGTTCGCTGCCATATGATTTCATTTCGGAAATAGGCCTCGCCGAATACTTCATTCATCGCAAAACGCAAATGAGCGCTTAGTCTAGAGTCGCACTGCACATAGATACTTGCTTCATCCGCAAGAAGATCTTTCATCAAGATTAAACGCTCGTAGATCATCGCTACAAACGAATCTGCACCGCGGCCCCAAGTATCGCGATAAGCAATTTGTTCTAGGAGGTTTGCCTCCTTGTGAAAGGTCTCCCCGCCAACCTCGATATCCATACTGAAATCGGCGCCAACGTCGAACGGCGGATCAATATAGATAAGCTTCAAGCCCCCCGCGTCCTCGATCTGTTGACGAAGCGATCCACTCTTGAGCGAAGACAGAATCAACTTGTTGTCGCCCCAGATGAGTTTGTTAGTCCATCCCTTTTGTTGACGGCCGCGGGAATCAAACATGTCCTCCTGCATCTTCGTTTCAGAGCGAGGCTCATCGATGTGCTCCAGCGACTGGAACGGAAGCACGGTCGTGCAGACCTCACGGGACTTGCCGTTCCAGACGAGTTCCACCTCGCGCTTGTCCTCAAACAGGATAAAGCGGTACTTGTCGGGGAGCGGCTTGCCCTGCTGGATTAGCTGCACGAGATCGCGCTTCTCGGCATCCGACAGGTCATAGGCTTCTTTTAACGGTCGGGCCATGCTTAAGATTCCTGGTATTCGGTAAAGCCCGCCACGAGGGCTGCGAATGTCTTCGGCGTGTGCCGTTCGAATCCTTCCTGATCTACATAGAGGAACCGGTAGACAACACCGCCGTCCTTCCGGCTTGCCTCGGTGGCATCCGCACACCACTGCCGCAGGCGCTCCATCTTGCGCGGTAGATCTAGCTCCGCCCTGCCCTTGGTCTCCACAACCCAGATCGTACCGTCCGATCTTCGGACGATAAAGTCGGGGGTATAGGTCGACAGATCCCCATCGGCCTTCACGTAGTCAATCTTGAAGCCCACGGCCAGGTAGTTCTTGCCGAACGCCGCAACGTCCGCCGCGTCGTCTAGGAACCGGGCAAACGCCAATTCAAATCCGCCGGCATTAGGCTCTCCGACGATCTTGGAGAAGATCGACTTCTTGGCCGCCAGATATGGTCGCGCATCGGTGCGAAACGGTCGCGTCTCACGCAGTCGAATGCGGTCCTCGATCCGAGTGACACCGGTCTCCTTTACGGTCAGCTCATTGATGGCGCTCTTAAAGGCGTCGAAGAGGGTCTTGCCAGCTTCGGACTCGGACAAGTTGCGCAGCACCACTGGATCATCCAAATCGACCGGAGACGGCGTGAACAGATACTCACGTACAAAGGTCTTGACCTTGCCGTAGAGCACATCGTAGCCGCCGACCAGGCGCATATCTTTCAGCAGCTGCTTGGTGAAGAAACCCACCACCGACCGATAGTCGGCCGAACCTGCGCTGTCGAGCTGTATCGTGTGGTGCGTTTCACCGTCGAGCATCGTCTTGAAGACAATCTCGCGCGTCTCCTCCAGAGTAAACGGCTTCAGCGGCAACCGGCGGTTGCCGAGTGCGCTCGGATCGAGCGCCTCCAGGTCCTTGAACTCGCGACTGAAACGCCGGCTGAGTTTGGGCAGCTCGATGTCCAGCTCGTCCAGATTCTTGTCCGCGTTTTCTTTGTCGACCT
>PLBD01000497.1 GCA_003135315.1 Acidobacteriaceae bacterium
AGTTATCAGTTGTCAGTTGTCAGTTGTCAGCTTAGAGAATAACGAAATTGAGCTATCCGAAGTGTCATCCCGGTTAGAGGTGTCATCCCGACCGAGGACTTTAGTCCGAGCGGAGGGACCTGCTGTCCCGCCACACGCAGGTCAGATGTGGCTACCGCGCGATCAACTTCGCCGCTTCGACGATCGCGCTCTCGGCCCGGTCGCCATCGGGCGCGCCGCCCTGCGCCATGTCGCGATTGCCACCTCCGCGCGTTCCCAGCGTCTGCACGGTCTGCTTCATCAACGCGCCCATGTCATTGGACAGCCCCGTCGTCTGCGCGAACACTAACGAAGGTTGCGCACCTCCGCATGCGAGCAGTGCAACGGCCTTGCCAGCTTTCGTCAGCTTCTGCGCCAGCATCTTGATGAAGTCTAGGTTGCGCTCGGCGAAGTATTGCACCACCAGGTTCTGACCACCGCGCTCCGGCGCCGATTGCAACAGTGAGGCCGCCTGTAGCTCCGCCACTTCCTCCAGCAGCCGGTGCTGCGCTTTTTGCGCTGCTTTGATCTCGTCCTGTGTTTTTCGTATCTGCTGCGGGACTTCCCAGATGTGCGTGGAAAACAGCGTTGCAGCGTCGGTCAAGGTCTCGAAGTCGCGCCGCGCGGTGGCCACCGCGCGCAGCCCGCAGACAAACTCCACCCGCACGCCCTGCTTCACTTTCTCGGTTTTGCGCAGCAGAATGCTCCCGATCTGTCCCGTGCTGCCTACGTGCGTCCCTCCGCAAGCATTCAAATCGAAATCGCGAATGTCGATCAGGCGCAGATTCTCGCGCTCGGCGGCAGGGATCTTGCGTACGCCCATGGTGCGCGCCTCATCCGGCGTGGCGAAACGAATCTCCACTCGCCGGTCTTCTGCGATGACTTCGTTGGCCAGTCGCTCCACCGCCAGCAGTTGTTTCGGGCTGACGGAGCCGGTCGCGAGGTCGATGGTACAGTTCTCGTCGCCCATGTGGAACGATACCGTCGCCATGTCATACAGCTTCTCGAAGGCCGCCGACAGCACATGCTGGCCCGAATGCTGCTGCATGTGGTCGCGCCGACGCTCGCCATCGATCACGCCGCGTACGACGTCCCCCGCCTGCACGGCTGAACTCTCGCCTTCAACCACGTGTAGCACATCACCGGTCTGTTCGTCTTCGGTGACATCCCGCACTCGCAGGCGCTTGGAAGTGTTCGCATCGGCGACGACCTCGAGCCATCCGGTATCGAAAACCTGACCGCCGCTGGTGGGATAGAAGGCCGATCGGTCGAGCACGACGGAAGTTGCTGCCGGCGCACCCGCAACCGCCAGCACCCGCGCCTCAAACTCGTTGAGAAAGGAATCGTTGTAGTAGAGACGATCAGTCAAAGAGACACTCCTCGGGACCTCACGCGGAGAGCAACTGCAAGGTTAGCGTATCCACCTGCATATTATCCGGATATCCGAAGATATCTTGCGACGAAGCGCCGCAGATTGAACGGGGCGGTTGTCTCAGCTTCCACTGGCAGCTCCGCTTTCTTTTTGCCAGCTGCAACTTGCGCAAGGCGTTCTTCACAGTTCCGCCTAGTGTAACGTAACCGCCTTGATGCAGCCCCGCACTCTCGCGACAGCGATAACTATAATCGGCTTAGATGAACTTCCTCGAGCTGTTGGATGGGGCGGAATACGTTGCGCAGCAGGGCAATCCCGCCATCGCCGGCCTGGACTACGACAGCCGGCGGGTGAAGCCGGGCTGGTGTTTCGTGGCCATGCGCGGCGGCAGCGCCGACGGCAACGAATACATTGATGCGGCTTTGCAGGCCGGCGCAGTTGCCGTCGTCAGCGATTCCCTGCCCCCGCGGCCCGATGTGCCCTGGGCGCAGGTGCAGCATGGGCGGCGCGCATTGGCGCGCCTGAGCGCCAACTTCTACGGCCGTCCCGCCGAGCTTCTCTTCATCACTGGAATCACGGGCACCAATGGCAAGACCACGACATCGTTTCTCTTGAATGCGATGCTGCGCGCCGCTGGCCGCAAGGTCGCGCTGGTCGGCACCGTGGAATACCGCATCGAGGATGAGGTTTATCCTGCTCCCCACACAACTCCAGAACCGCTGGAGTTGAACCAGTTCTTCGCGCGCTCGCTGGCGGCGGGCTGCACCGAAGCGGTGATGGAAGTTTCCTCGCACGCTCTTCAGCAGCAGCGGGTTTACGGCGTGCCGTTTGATGTGGCAATTTTCACCAATCTCACTCGCGATCATCTTGACTACCACGGCACCATGGAAGAATACTTCGCCTCGAAAGCAATTCTCTTCCAGGGATCGGGCACCGAGCCGCCGCGAGCCGCCGTCATCAACATCGAAGACGATTACGGCAAGCGCCTGATCAAATTCTGCAAGAAGCAGCAGGAAGTGATTACTTACGGAGTGGACAGCGGCGACTTTCACGCGAAGGACCTGAACATCACGAGCACGGGGACCCGGTTCCAGCTGGTGACTCCGGCCGGCGAGCTTGAAATCTGGAGTCCATTGCTTGGCCGCGTTAACGTCTTCAACGTCGTATCGGCGGCAGCTGCGGCCTATGCGCGCAACATAGAGCCGCGCGCCATCATCGACGGCGTTTATCAACTCAACCGCGTGGCGGGTCGCTTCGAGCGCGTGGATGCGGGCCAGCCTTTCACCGTGATTGTTGACTACGCGCACAGCGACGACGCGCTGCGTAATCTCACCGCCGCGGCCAGAGACTTTCTGGCGCAACGGGGCGGCGCAGGACGCATCATCACCGTCTTCGGCTGCGGCGGTGATCGCGATCGCAGCAAGCGTCCGCTGATGGGCGAGGCCGCGGGCGCAGGCAGCGATTTCGTCATCCTGACCAGCGACAACCCGCGCAGCGAGAATCCCCTCGACATCATGAACGACGCGCTGCCCGGCTTGCAGCGCAGCGGCACGCGCTATACGCTGGAACCCGACCGGCGCCAGGCCATCGCCCTGGCAATTACCGAAGCGCAGCCGGGTGACATCGTGCTGATTGCCGGCAAGGGACACGAGAAAATCCAGGTCACCAGCAGCGGCACCGTTCCCTTCGACGACATCGAAGAAGCGCGCAAAGCACTGCAGGCTGCAGGCTATGGAGCGGCAGAGGCCGATCCCGCCAAATCATGAAGCTCACACTCGCACGCGCCGCCGAGTTCATGCCCGCCACCGGTGAGTTCGCTCACGAGGCGGTCGCTAACGGCTATTCCATTGACTCACGAACATTGCAACCCGGAGACCTTTTCTTCGCCGTCCGCGGTGAGCGGCTCGATGGGCATGACTANNGCGATTCCGCTCCAAGTCGCAATTGCTGGTGGTTGACGACTCGTTATCGGCTCTGCAACGTCTCGGCGCTGCTGTTCGGCGACTGTGGGGAAAGCCGTTGATTGGTGTCACCGGTTCAGCCGGAAAGACCACCACCAAAGAAGCCATCGCGCACGTACTGGGAACGCGACATCATGTGCTGAAGTCACACGGCAACCTGAACAACCACTTTGGCATGCCGCTGCAATTGCTGAAGCTGGAGCCTGAGCACGGGATCGCGGTCATTGAGATGGGGATGTCGCACGCGGGCGAAATCACTGGGCTGGCCAAATTGGCGCAGCCGGACTGTGGCGTCGTGACCATGGTCGCACCCGTTCACCTTGAGTTTTTTGATTCCGTTGCGGCAATTGCGCGCGCCAAGTACGAGCTGATCGAGTCGCTGCACGCCGGCGGCATTGCCGTGCTGAACGCCGACGACGAGTATGTGTCGCAGTTCGGCCGCGACTTCCACGGGAGGGTCGTGATGTTCGGACTGCACACGTCGGCGGCGGATGTTGCAGCACAGAACATTGAGTCCCGCGGGCCAGAGGGGTCCGCCTTCGACATTGTTGTCGACGACCAGCGCGCGCGCGCCACCTTGCCGATGCTTGGCGAGCACAACATCTATAACGCCCTGGCAGGCGTGGCCGTCGGACTGCAATATGGCGTGCCGCTCCAGGCTGCCGCCGAGTCGCTGGCCACGTTATCAGCTGGTGACAAGCGGGGAGAAATTCTCAAGATCGCAGGCGCGACGGTCATCAACGATTGCTACAATTCCAATCCGAAGGCCCTCGACAGCATGCTTCGCTCGCTGGCGCAGATTCCGGCGCAGCGCCGCATTGTGGTTGCGGGCGAAATGCTGGAACTGGGTCCTGCGGCTAAACAGATGCATCGCCAGGCAGGCGTGCACGCGGCGCAATGCGGCGCCGATGTGCTGCTGGGCGTGCGCGGGCTGGCGCAGGCCATGGTCGAGGGCGCGAAGCAGGCAGGAATGCGCGCCGAGTTCGTGAATTCGCCGGAGGAAGCCGGCGAATGGTTGCGGCGCGAGATCAAACCGGACGATGTGGTTTTGCTGAAAGCCTCACGCGGCGTCCGCCTGGAGCGCGCGCTGGAAGTGTGGCGAGATTCGCATTGACAGTTGTAGTTTCAAGCGGACTGCCTCAGTAAGCAAGTCGGGTTAGTTTTACTCGGGTGTAGGGCGGTGGGTGGAGCACGCCTTCAGGCGTGCATCGCTGATGATGCATTTGATGCGCTTTAGCGCCTGAGGTAAGGTTTCCTTTACCTCAGCGGCTGAAGCCGGTTCATCTCCGAATCTAATACTGCACCGTTGAAGCGGTGCTCCACCCGTCGAGTTCCTACATCATTGCTTAAGAACGGGGACGAATTTTGCTCTATTGGTTGCTGTATCAGAAAGGATTCGTAGTTTTTCATATCGGCCCGTTCCGAATCTTCCGCTACCTTACGTTTCGCACCGCCTTCGCCAGCCTCACCGCACTCTTCATCGGACTCATCATCGGGCCGGCCGTCATTCGCCGCATCCGTGAATTTCAGATCGGCCAGTATATTCGCGAGGACGGCCCCAAAGCCCATCAGCAGAAGGCCGGAACTCCGACCATGGGCGGCCTTCTGATTGTCGTGGGCATGGTGATTCCTACCCTGTTGTGGGCCGATCTCGGCAATCGCTTCGTATGGATCGCACTGGTCGCGACCCTGGCTTTTGGTGCCATCGGTTTCGCCGACGATTATCTGAAAGTTGTGCATCGCCGCAATCTGGGACTCACCGCGCGCGCCAAGCTGTTCTACCAGTTCCTCGCCGCCATCGCGGTGGGAGCAACGCTGAGCGGACTGGAAACGCACGGCCTGTACTCGACGCGGCTGATCGTGCCTTTTCTGAAGCACTTTCGCCCTGACCTGGTGATCAGCAAATGGCATCACGGTTATTTGTCGCCATTGGCTTTCGTGCCGTTCATCGCGTTCGTGGCCCTGGTGATTGTAGGCTCCAGCAACGCTGTGAACTTGACCGACGGGTTGGACGGGCTGGCGATTGGCTGCACCGTGATCGCCGCCGGCGCGCTTACCGTGCTGACGTACGTGAGCGGCCACGCCGTCTTTGCGGATTATCTCGAGCTGTCAAAGATGCCCCAGGTTTCGGAGGTGACCGTCTTCTGCGGCTCGATGGTGGGTTCGGCGATCGGCTTCCTCTGGTACAACGCCCATCC
>PLBD01000277.1 GCA_003135315.1 Acidobacteriaceae bacterium
GCCTATCACGAGATTGTGCCGGTCATAATCAAGGCGGGCCGCAAGACCAGGGAGAAAGCCGACATCGTTGGGCCGGTCTGCGAGAGCGGCGACTTCTTTGCTCGCGGCCGCGAGGTCGGCGAGGTGGGAGAAGGCGACCTGCTCGCCATTCTGGACGCGGGCGCGTACGGCATGTCGCTGGCCTCCAACTACAACACCCGGCCACGCGCGGCCGAAGTGCTGGTGGATGGCAAACGTGCGCGGCTGGTCCGAAGGCGGGAGACAGTCGGCGATCTTCTGGCACCGGAGCACGTATAGGGCCCTCAGAAGCCGCATTGATATTGCAGCATTTGCCGACGGCCTGAAGTGTCTGCGTGAAAACTGTGTCGCCCCCGAGGGGGCTCGGCATTTTTTCCCACCCTACCCAGCACTCCGCCTTCGGCTGCGTGCTGGGCTAGACTGTTCCGCGCCTACGGCGCTCGTATCACCTGGTTCTTACTCCACTGCCGATAGGAAAATGCAGCTCTCGCGCAGACTCTGAAGGCCATCCCCTTCCAAGAACCGACATAATCAGACGTTCCATGGCACTTCGGTTCTTGAGCGGCGTGTCCACTTCTGTCCCACCCACTTGACTCTCTTGGGTATTCCTAATTTTGCCGATTGCGTTTGGCGGCAACTTGTCCTATGCTCGCAGACCACACTGGGAGAGCCCATGCAACCAAATCGATCTGACGCAGCCACTTCCACTGCAGTCTGCCTCTGGTGTTATTCCCAATATCTGAAAAGCACAAGCCGAGCTCGTGACGGACAGAGCTTCTGCTCCAAGAAGTGCGAATATGAAGCGCGCTATTGGCTACAGGAGAGCATCAAGTCCGGAAGCGAATAAACAGGGCGCGGCCGCAAGCCGCGCCTTTCACTACGGCAGAATGCGGGCCGACCTGTATACTTAGGCGATCCCGGCAGCGAATGTTTATGGCGCCTCAGGAGATCCGCGGATGGCTTCGCTAACAGATCCACTGATCAGGCAGTTGTTGTGCGGCAGGCATGTCGCGTCCTTTGCAACGCACAATCCGGACGCTTCCATCCACATGGTTGCGGTTTGGTACTGGTTCGATGGCGCTGACATCTTTGTGGCCACGTCTTCGCGCAGCCGTAAAGCTCGAAATCTGCAGGCAAATCCGCGAGCATCGCTGATGATCGACGCTCGCGACCCCACCGCATCTTACGGAGTCACGATGGCGGGCAAGATCCAGATCCTCACGGGCGAGTCATCTCAAAAATACAATGCGGAGGTCCATCGCAAATACCTAAGCGAGGCCGCGCTGGCAGACGCAAGGGTGGGTCCGGTTTTTGCCGCATGGGATGACGTTACGATCCAGCTAGCGCCGACTTCTTTGATCGCATGGGATATGCGCCAGGCGGACCAGCAAGCGTTTGGCGGCACGTTCCAGAACAACCCCGCATACTTATTGCCGCTGGAGCGCTGAACAGTCACTTGGGTTTCTCACCGGGTTCAATAGAATGACCACCCGGGCATTTCTCGCTATCCGGCGATCTAGCCACGCATCGTTAGGATTGCCGCCAAATCTATGCTGGCGCGTTCTTCCTTACCGCTGCCCCCATTTCAACTTGTTGCGCAGGGCGTCGAAAAACGTGCGGCGGACGCGCAGGAGCTTCACGGAGTGTTCTGCCCGGTGGCACAGGACGCGGTCGCCTTGTTGAACGGGCACGCCGACCTGTCCGTCAATGCTGAGAAACGCCTCTTCGGCGCCGGTTTCGATGCGCAGTTCAATTTGCGCTTTGTCGGTCACCACCAGCGGGCGATGGGTGAGCGAGTGCGGGCAGACCGGCGTCACCACGAAGGACTGGACACTGGGCATCAGCACCGGGCCGCCCGCGGCGAGAGAGTACGCCGTCGAACCTGTTGGCGTGGCGATGATGACGCCGTCCGCCTTGTAGTTGAAGGCGAAGGCTCCGTCGATCAGCAGGTCGAAATCCACCAGGCGGGCGATGGCGCTCTTGGTCACCACCACGTCATTCAAAGCAAAATGGTGAGCGACAACGTCCGTGCCGCGAAATAAAGTGCAGTCAAGGACAGCGCGCTGCTCCGTGGGACAGGTGCCGGCGTCGACTGCCTCCAGCGTGGCATACATCTCGTTGAGGGGCACCTCGGTGAGAAATCCGAGCGAGCCCAGATTGACCGCCATAATCGGCACGTCGTCATGCCCCACGGCCCGCGCCGCGGAGAGCAACGTCCCATCGCCCCCCAGCACCAGCACAAAATCCGGGTGCTTGCTCCCCATGTTCTTGCGGACAACGACTTCTCCCCCGTCGATGTACTGCGCGGTTTGTTCGTCGAGGTAAAGCTTGTATCCGCGCTTGCCGAACCAGGCAAGCAGCTCAGGCAGAATGGACGCCAGTTCGGGCTTGGACGGCTTGGAGACGATCGCGACTGATTTCATTGAGATAGTTTCACCACGGAAACACGGAGGTCACGGAGTTTTTATTTCAAAGAATTCCTTCGTGCTCTCCGTGTCCTCCGTGGTGAAGAACCAACTGTCCTTTGCGATGGTGACTGCGACTGCCAGTGTAACGCGATTAGCAAGACCGGCGCTCAGGAGAATCGGGCATGCAGCAGCAACTCGCGGTTGCCTTCGGTGCCCAGGATTGGCGAGTCGATGACCTCAATCCCGGAGCCCCCGAGTTGCTGCACCGCGCCCGTCACTTTGTCGACCGCTGCCTGCTGGGTCTGAGGATCGCGCACGATCCCGCCTTTGCCCACCTGTCCGCGGCCAGCCTCGAACTGCGGCTTCACCAGGACGACGAGTTGGAAATCCGAAGCGCCCGAACGAACACAGGCCACGACGGCCGGAAGAACGAGGGTAGCAGAGATAAACGACACGTCCATCGCCACCAGGCTGATGCAGACAGGGTTGCCATCCTCCCAGACCTGCTCCGGAGTGAGATAACGCGCGTTCGTCTTCTCCAGCAGGCGGATCCGAGGGTCGCTGCGCAGCCTGGCATCGATCTGGCCGTAGCCGGTATCGACGGCGATTACTCGCTCGGCCCCTGCCTGCAGAAGGCAATCGGTGAAACCGCCGGTTGACGCGCCGATGTCCAGGCAGGTTTGGCCCGCAACAGCAATGGCCCAGTGTTCGAGCGCGCGCGCCAGCTTCAGCCCGCCGCGGCTGACATAAGGCATGTCGTCGCCGAGGAGGCGGAGGGTGGCATCGCCGTCCACGCTGGCGCCCGCTTTCTGCAGCTTCTGCTCGTTGACCAGCACTCTGCCGGCGAGGATCATCGCCTGCGCGCGCTCACGCGAGGGCACCAGGCCGCGCTCCACCAGCAGCTTGTCGAGTCGTAGCTTCACGGCGACAGACTAGCACGACGCCATCGCGCCGCAGCGAGCGCCGACGAAATTCCACGTTTCACGCGAGTCAAATCAAGGTCGTTGTTTCCGCACCCGGTTCAGTGCACTTTGTTAGAGGTTGTGAATTTATGCTACTTCTGAGGGATACTGACGATCTTTTCCACAGCGTTATGCACATTTGTGTTGAAAACTTTCATGAGCCATTCATGAAGTTCGCGGAGTGATTGCAAACCTGCGCCTAACGAGTTGGAGCAAGCCTTACGGGAGCCAGGACGGCGTTTGGACGTGCGATACAATGACCAATCCTACGGAAGCGAGCGAAATGGCAACCAGGGTCAGCAGTGCATCGGACAAATCTTCGAAGAAAACGAATGCGGCGAAGCCATCGCTGAAGGCAGCCGCGCCGCCCACAACCAGCAGCAACGGCTCGTCCACGTCCAGCGGTGAGACGCTGCGGAAGCTTTATGCAGCGTTGCTGCGATGCCGGCTGGTGCAGGAGTGTGCGCGGCTGTCACACGCAACAGGATATGAGCTCGCCTTGGGCCATGAGGCTGTCACTGCGGGAACCACGGCAGAGCTTGGCGCGGAGGACACGATCACAGCATCGCCTCGCAATCTGGCGGCGCTGGTCGCGCGGGGATTGCCCTTGGAAAAGTTGCTGAGAGAGAGCGCCGACTTTCTCGGCCCGATTACTCGTTCTTCCCTTCCCGAGGATCCGTTCAACCTGGGAACCGGCATCGCGCTCGCCCACAAGCTACAAAAGAAACAAAACGTGGTGGTTGCCTTCTGCGAGCAGGAGATCGTGTCGCTGGACCCCTGGCATGAGGCGCTGAAGTTTGCCGGAGTCCACAAGCTGCCGATTGTGTATGTGGTGAAAAGCGGCGCTGCAGATGAGCAGCCTGCCGATCTGCCTGCTTACCTGGAGCAGTTCAGCTTTATGGCGCGCGACTATGGCTTTCCGGGCATCGTCGTCGATGGACGGGATGTGGTCGCGGTCTGGCGGGTGGCGCAGGAGTCAATCCATCGCGCGCGCAACGGCGCCGGGCCGACGCTCATCGACTGTAGAACGGAGTCAGCCCGCGATCCGCTGGAACACATGGAGCACTACATGCGAAAGCGGAATGTGTGGGACGAGGAGTGGAAGGAAAAGATTGCCGCCGGGATCAGTGGTGAATTGGGAACACTGTAGGGTACCGAATTGCTCCCGCACGGTAAGAGCGGCACCAACCTTGGTGTGTTCTCCTTGAAGGAATACGGCTTCAGCCATGTCGTTAGTCGCGCAACACGTCTGGCCTTTAGGCCCTGAGGGTCTGCTCCCTCAGCGGCTAAAGCCGGATCTTGACTTGGCTCCGACGGCACGCCTGAAGGCGCGCCCCTTCAAAGCAGGTCGGACCAAATTGCGGGAATTTACAGCTTCTCGTAGAACTCACAGGCCGAGCACGAGATGTACATCCCGCCGGGGATGTTGCGCTCGCGGTCTTTGACGCGCTTCACCACGCGCGTGGCCTTGCCGCACTTGGGGCAATCCGTGCTCTTGCTGGTATCCATTACCTTCTTGCGGTCGGCGGTTTTTGCGATCTTGGCCATTCTCTTCTCCTGAAGACTACGAATTCTTCCGCAGGCTGCTGCGGTACCAATGTCTACTGGGGCCGGAGTTTCGTGAGATCGAAGCGGACGGGCGCGGCTGCGCGCTGCACATGTCTGCGGCCCACGCTCCCGAGGAGCGGCTTCGACTGCAACGGGAAATGAGGCGGGCGCGGTTGATGCGCCGTTCTCTACTCGCCTGGTAGCAACGATATTTTACATGAGCCGGGAGCAAGCTGTGTCCTCGATCCGAAAAGCCCCGCCCTAGCCAAAAGAAGGCTAGAACGGGGGCACCCGCTTTAATTAACGCCTAACCGCTAAGACCCGCCCTTGGCAAAGTCCTGCGTGAACTCCACCAGCGAACGCACTGGAACGCCGGATGGCCCCTTGGCAATCCACGGCTTGTTGTCTTCCATCCAGGCCACGCCGGCAATGTCGAGGTGTATCCACGGGGTGTCGCCGACGAATTCCTTCAGGAACATCGCCGCTGTTGTCGCGCCTGCCCAGCGTCCGTTGCCGGTGTTCCGGATGTCGGCGATGTCGGACTTGATCAGCTCGCGATAGTCGTCTTCCGCCGGCAGCCGCCACATCTTCTCGCCCGACTTTGCGAATGAATGAGCGAAGCGGTTGTAGAAATCGTCGTCATTGGAAAAGACGCCGGCGTTAACCATGCCGAGCGCCACCACACACGCACCCGTCAGAGTTGCCGCGTCGATCAGGTGGGTTGCGCCCAACTCGCGCGCGTAGTGCAGGCCGTCGGCCAGCACCAAGCGGCCTTCGGCGTCGGTGTTGATAATCTCGATCGACTTGCCCGACATAGCAATCTGCACGTCGCCCGGCTTCTGCGCCTTGCCGGAAGGCATGTTCTCACTGGCGCAAACGATGCCGATCACGCGCACGTTCGGCTTGAGCTGCGCGATGGCGCGCATGGCGCC
>PLBD01000236.1 GCA_003135315.1 Acidobacteriaceae bacterium
AACGTTTCGCTGAATATAACCCTGTCGAAGTACTCCGTGGATCTGGTGCCGGGGAAACGCCAGAACGCGCTTTCGAGCGATCACAGCCTCTACCGGCGCAAAGCCGATACCTGGACCAAAACTAACGTTCTTACCCATGCCCGAACCGCTATTGGCGCGGGACGGGCAAACGAGATACGCATTTTGAAGCTCTGGAGAAATCAGAAAGGGCTCGATTTCCCGTCGTTCTATCTTGAACTCTCCGTCATTCGCGCTCTATCGGTGAAACCCTTGCCGGGCCTTTTAATGGGCAAGCCCCTGCTGACGCTGGCGCAGCGCGTCATGGCTGTCTTCGATTATCTCCGCGACTCATTTCCTGCCGCCAGAATCGCCGATCCGGCAAACACCAACAACATTATTTCGGAAGATCTCACGGCACAGGAAAAGGCAAAGGTCAGCGCGGCCGCCAAAGCTGCGAGGGAAGTCGAATCCTGGGAGGACATCGTGCGATGAGCTTTAAAGTCGACTGGTCGCTGCCGAGACTCATGCAGGCCCTACACGAACGCGTGGAGCAGGACTTGAAAACCGCCCGCGAGGCACTTGGGCATCCGGTTGCCAAAGGCGACGGGAGCGAAGCGGTTTGGGCTACGCTTTTCAGAAAATACCTGCCGCAACGCTATGCCGTGGGCAAAGCGACAATCGTGGACAGCAAAGGCCACTTCAGCGATCAGATTGACATAGTGCTCTTCGACCGCCAGTACACGCCCCTGATTTTCGAGCACCAGAACGAGATTATCGTGCCGGCGGAAGCCGTCTACGCCCTGTTCGAAGCCAAGCAGGAGATTAAGGCGGCGTTTGTGAGATATGCACAGCAGAAGGTCGCGACCGTACGCCGTCTCCATCGCACCAGCGCTCCCGTGCAGACCATCGATGGCCGCCGCAAAGCAAAGCCACAGCCTATTCTGGCGGGATTTCTGGCCTTTGAAAGCGATTGGAAAACAGCGACCATTGATAAATATCTTTCGCCCATCCTCGCCGCCGATCGGAAAGAAGGTCGGCTCGATTTCGGCTGCATCGCCGCTTATGGAACCTTCGGTTGCCAGGGGGCAAACTGCGTTTCCTCGGCCCCGCATGACAAAGCGACCACGTGCTTTCTCCTCGAACTCATCACCCGGCTGCAAAGAATAGGCACCGCCCCGGCCATCGACATGGCTGCCTATGCTCGCTGGCTTGTCCGAAAGAACTGACCGAGGTACCGAAAGGTGCTGGACGTACGGCATTCAATAATCACTTCAGCCGGGTGCCCCACCCAAGCATCCTTTGCTTGGGTGGGCGGCGGTGAAACCCCATGGACGCCCGGTGCACGAGGCCATGCTCATCTTTCGGCAGAGGCTGGATACTTTTATCCAGCTCTCAGATATTCCGAGGGAGTGATAATGCGCGTTCCCTTGTACGCGCCGAGAGTCAGCAAATCCCTGTCACCTGCAATCAGCAAATCCGCTTGCGCAACAGCGGCGCACTCCAGAAACATATCGTCGCCCGGATCACGGCATTCCTTTACCGTGCCTCGAATCTTCACACGGATGCCCCGCGCCAGAATTACTTGCAGCGCCGCTGTTGCCCCACGTTGTTCCCAACAGAACTTTTCCGTCAGGACGCGCACAATCTCCGCGTCAATCTCATCGCAGCTGGCGATCACGTCTTCGCTTATAGCTTTTTCGAGCGCCCGCGCCGGCGTCCCGCGATGTTTCGCAAACTGAAGCGCGGAAATCCAGACGTTGGTGTCGATGACGACGATCACCCGTCAGACCGCACCCTGCGGCGCGGCTTCTCGGCACGCACTTCTTTGATGAGCCGGGGAACTTCGGCCTCGGTGTAGCCCTTCGGATTGCGGCCAGCCGCATACTCGCCCAACTCATCCAGTGTCCGCCGCGCCTGCTGCGCGGAATAGGCACGAAAGGCTTCCCGGAAGAGTTCGCTCATCGTGCGGCTGTCCCTCCGAGCCAGCGCCTCAGCCTTTCGCGCAAGTTCGGGCGGGAGGCTAATCGTGTAGACCTTCGATTTCCTTGCAGTAGCAGTCGCCATAGCAAAATATTACACTGTAATGGATTCCATTACAATCAACGGGGCCTGGGACACCAATAATTACTTCAGCCAGTGGATTTTGATTTCCCGGTGAAGCGGCCTGAATTCCGGGTCGCCGGTCACGAGTTCTGCCTTCATTTCTTTGGCCAGCGCGGCGGCGAAAGCATCGGCCAGACTCATCTTGAAGCGGGCTTTGAAATCGGCGGCCGTGTCGGCCAGCGCGCGGGTTGTGGAATGAAACTCAATAGGCAGGCCCTCCAGCACCTTGGCGGCTTCCGCCCAGGCTGCGGCGCCGTCTTTCTTCACAATCGAATACTTCACCTCGGCGTAGTTCACGTCGGTCATGTGGAGTGGGATGTCTTTCCTGCCGGCGGAGATGAGCAGTTGCTCCACCGCTTCCCCGCCCGCTTCGTCGCGGAAGTAGGCGATGAGCGCGAAGCTGTCCAGCACCTTAGCCGGCATGGCGCTCCTCCAGCGCGCGCTCCCGCTTTTTGTGCTCGGCCCACTCCTCGGTCAGCGGCCTGTGTCCTGACGCGCGCTTGAGGATGCCGCGCCCGCGCCGGATGAGCGCCGCCGTCACCGGTTTCAGCAGGATGCCCTCCGGCGTCGCCTGCACCACCGCTTTGGTTCCGTCCTCGATTTCGAATTGCTTGCGCAGACGCAGCGGGATCACCACCTGCCCCTTTGTCGTGAACGAGACGGTCTCGCGTTTTTCTGTCAGACTCATGCCCAATAGTATTACCTATATGAAATTGTCCGTCAAGATGCGTAAAGTAGGATTGACGCCCAGCAAGAGGATATCGGCGGAGTGACAACATACTTTCTCGTGGAGTGGCACAAAAAGCGAACGCGAATTCGCTTTCGTGTTCCACGTGGAACATTTTTGAGGGGGCAGCCGTCGGGTCTGAGGGAGCGGCGGGGCCGCGCGCCGGTTGGAACTGAAGTCATGTCTTAGGGAATGGACGTCCCCAACATCCCTGTTTCGGAAGGCTCTAGTTCTCGTGCGGGTGATGTAGCAGGCGGGCAATACTCTCCAGCAGAATGTCCGGGCCTTCGCCCTTCGACAGGAAGCCGTCGACAAACTCCAAACCCTCGGGTTCTTCCGAAGCTGCCGACACGATCAGGATCGGCACCTGCGGCTTGGCCTCTTTCATCTCCTTGGCAATCCCCGCTCCCGTCTTGTCCGTCAGGAAATGGACGGCGATCACCAGCTCGATGGGACTTTGCTTGAACACCTCCAGCCCTTCTTCGCCGGAGGACGCGGTCAGGACGGAATAGCCGGCGCTGGTCAGCAGCAGCTTGCGCACGCGCAGGGCAATTTCGGCGTCGTCAATGCACAGTATGAGCGGGTGCTCAGCGGAGGAGGTTGTCATGGGCGCAAGCGTTCCGACAGGAGTATACGCCGCCCGCCCGCCGGCGACACCCAAAATCTTGCGCCCGCCGGCAAAATCGCTGCTCAGCGCCCTCAGGCGGCGCGCCGCCGATCACGCCAGAAACGGGTTGTCAGGAGGCGGCAATCACAGCGGGCGGCTGCCACGTTCCCTTCCCCGCGGGCAGAATCGACGGCGGAGTCTCCTTCGGCCAGTACAGCCGCATCACCAGATAGATCGGCCCATTGGGCGCCGGCAGCCAGTTGGCTTCTTTGTCCTTGCCCGGTGAGTCTTTCTGGATGTACAGCGTGAGCGACCCATCGGGGTTCGTCTTCATCCCCGGCAGCATCGGAGAGTTGATGAGGTAACGGTTGATCGGGTTCTCGATCAGGAATTGGGTCTTCCCGTCATACATCGTCACCGACCAGAACGCGTTGACCGGCGGCAGGCTGCCCTTGGCAAAGGTCAGCGTGTAGTTGTGCTTGCTGCCATCCAGCGTCTCTCCCGCGCCCGTGACGCGAGTCAACGGGTACATCGCTTCTACCGCGCTGTTGCCGAAAATTCCGCCCTTGGCCGCGGCCGCCCGCATCAGCCAGTCGCCATTGTAGAAAGCCCGGTCGCCAAAGAAGGAGCCCACGTTCCAGCCATCAATCACTGCGCCTCCGCTGGCGACGTACTTGTCCACCGCATCGTTGCCCGCCTTCATACCCAGCAGCACAGCGGCTTTGTGTTCCAGCGACAGGTCTTTCATATCGAACTGCTTGCCCGCGCCAATGCCGATGCTCGCCAGCTTCGCGCGGATATCCTTCTCTTCGGGGCTGGGCGGGACATACTGCAGCGCGAAATCCAGCACTTCAAAGAACTGCGACTTCGCAATCTCGGCATCCGACTTCAGCCAGTTGACCGCAGGCGGCGCGGGCGGCGCGGGCTGCTTGAGATAGGCGGAGAGCGGCTGCACTTTGTAGCCGGCCTGAATCTTGACTACGTTCGGCATGTCCGCTGCGTTGAACAGTTGCGTACGGAAAATCACGACCGAAAATGGCGTGCTCGAATGGAACACCTGCTTGATGTGGGCCGGCGTCTCACCCTTCCAGTCGGGGCCTACAATCATGTAATCGCCCGGCCCGTTGCCGGTGGTCCGGCTGCCCATGTACCCGTAATTGAAGGTATTCGCATCCGTCAGCTGCACCGAGTAGTAACGCCCCTTTGCGACCGCGGGAAGCGAGATCACCGTCGGTTCCGCCCGCAGATCGATCTCCATCAGCGAGTACGGCGTGTCACTGTTGGGCGTAATGACGGCAGTGTCCTTGTACGTGAACACCCGTGCTTCATTCGTCAGCTTGCCGATAGGGGCCTTGTACTGCGACGAGGCCGGATCCACGAACAACTCATAAGCTGACGTGTAGTACATGACCAGCGGCAGCCCGTAGACGAACCCTTCTTGCGCGATCTGTTTTGTTTCTTCGATGCCCGGCACGGCGACGCCGTTGATCTTGTCCACTTTCTCGGCCTGCGAGACTGCGTCGTCTTTCTTGGCACAACTGGAGATGAGGGCCAGCAATATCGCGATGGACGCCACTGCGGTCAGTCTCACGGATTTCAGCTTCATGAATGACTCCTCCTTGTCTTGATTGTTCCGCTCTCGCAACGTTGCCGATGGCGGGTTCAAAAAACCGAGCGCGCTGGCTAATGCCAGGTGTAGCCCAGCATGAACTGCACGTTGGCATTCAGCC
>PLBD01000042.1 GCA_003135315.1 Acidobacteriaceae bacterium
TGCAGGATTTCCCCGATGGGGACCGGCTGATTTCCTGAGTTGGGGACCACCCTGAAGGGGTCACCGACGGAGCCGTAGGCGACGATTCTTAGCCATCCTTCTTCCTGCTGGCAAGTTTTCTTGCCTTGACGCCCCGATAGCTCTCGCCGGTGATGTGGATGGCGACGGCGGAGTGCTCAAGGCGGTCGCGGATGGCATCGGCGATGACGGCATCGCCGATGACTTCACTCCAGTGATCAAGCGGCAATTGCGTGGTGAAGAGCGTGGATTTGTTGATTGATCGCTCCTCGAGTAATTCGCACAGATCCTGCGCCTCCGTGGCCGAGAGCTTGCGCATTCCCATATCGTCCAGGATCACCAGGTCCGGTTTGGCGAGCTTGTCGCGGTAGCGCAGGTACGTGCCGCTGGAGCGCGCGAGCGCCAGGTTCTCCAGCCACGTCGTCAAGGTCATGTACAGCACCGATTTGCCGCAGGCACAGGCGTGTAGGCCTGCCGCCTGGGCAATATAGGTCTTGCCGACACCGGTCTGTCCGATCAAGAGGACAGGCCTGGCGTCATGCAGCCACTGCAGGCTGTAGAGTTCCTTGATCTGGGTTTTGGTGATCGAGCGACTGGCGGTGAAGTCGATGTCCTCGAACGCGGGTCGCAGGGTGAACTTGGCGGCTTTGATGCGGTAGCCGGTTTTCCTCTCCTGCCGATAGTCGGCCTCGGCCTGCAGCAGCGCGTCGAGCACTTCGCTGTAGCTGGATTGATCGCGGGTGGCGTCGTTGATGACTTTGTCGAAGGCGCCGAGCATGCCGAGCAGTTTCATATCGGCCATGAGGTTTCTGGCAATGGCGGTACTCATAGATCTAAGTTCTCCTGGGTGGAAGTAGCGGTGGGACCGGTGGGGCTGTCGCTGGCGCCAGCGCCGACGACGTAACGCAGCATGGGATTGCCGGGCCGGCGCGTGATGTCGCGGCCGGCCTGGGGTTGCAGGGCCTGCTTGCGCGCCTGGTCGAGCAGCGCCTGCAGGTACGGGACGCGATACTTGTTGTAGCGGCGCATGGTCGCGATCGCCGCGGCAATGCGCTCGTCGGCGAGCTCGCGGCCATCGCGATTGATCTCTTTGGTGCACACACGTACGAAGCCCTGGCAACGTCGCAGGTGTGCGAAGACATCCGCGTTGAACAGCTCCACGAACAACCGATTGAGTTCGGGGTGGATGAACCGTGATTGCGAGAGCAGTCTTTGCGGTGTCGCCTCGTAGTACGCCTGGGAGGCCGGCGGGAAGTGCGCCGCGATCTTGATGCGCTGACCATTGCGATGGCGGCATCGAGGATGGATCGCCAAGCGTTCCAGGCGCAGGAAGATCTCGACCTGGTTCTCGGATATCTTGATTCGCAGCTTCTTGTGCCGGTGGATGTGCGGGGCGCTGTAATAGTCGCCCTCCACATACACGTAGCAGTCCGGATGCAGCTTGGCTTCTTTCCAGTCTGCGCAGTCGATATCCCCGACCGGCAGCGGCTTGAGGGCGGCCCTCTCCACGCCCTTAAAGCGCTCGCGGCGCGAGACGCCAAAGCGCGAGTGACGCCGATCATTGATGCGCTCGATGCACTCGGCCAACGCCCGGTTGATCTCCAGTAGCGACGTGAAGCAGCGGCGGCGATACCGGAAGCGCACATAGCGCATCAGGATCTTGACCAGTCCTTCGACGATCGCTTTATCTTTGGGATGATCCGGCCGCGCCGGCACCACCGCGGTGGCGTAATCGGTGGCCAGCTGTGCGTAGCCGGGGTTCAGATCCGGATCGTACAGGTGACACTTGAGCACCCCTTGCTTCAGGCAGTCCGGTACGATGACATGCGGCACGCCGCCGTAGTGGGCGAACATGCGCCGGTGAGAGGCCAGCCAGTTGCGGCTCTTCATATCCTCGGCCGCCCAGGCATACAGCAGCTGGCTGAAGCCAAGGCCGGCGACAAAGACCCAGGCTTTGTGTATCACCCCGGTCTTGATGTCGAACCACTCGATCGCATCGCCAGCGTAATCGACTTCGACGCGCTCGCCGGGCTCGAACTCGCGCGCCGTGACGGAGGCTTCGCGGTACTGCGGGAACTTGCGGTAGAACTGCTTCCAGAAATTGCTGTAGGTCGTCAGCTGCTGAGCTTTTTCCTCCCACAAGAACTTCAGCGGATGGCCCAGACCCAGATCGTGGATGATCGCCGGCCAGTCCAGCTGCGCCATCCATAGCGGATGGTTCATCGACTTCGGTGCATCAGGCGATACACGCTCCCCGTCGCGCACCTCACGCACCGTGCGACGCGAACACCCCAGGGCGCGCGCGATCTCGCGCAGGCTGCGCCCCTCGGCCAGTCGCCTTCGGATCTCCTCGTACCGATGCACCGTCATGCTCCGAAGCGCCATGCTGCCGTCTCCTTCGTGGTTACCCACGAAGGTTGCGGCAGCCAGGCCCAGCAATCCGGCGACGACGGCTCAGGAGCAGGAAAATACGGCACCGATCGCCGCGGCCAGAAAATCGACCGCATAGGAAGCCCGCAGAGCGGCGCCACGACACCACCCCTGGCCTCAGGTACCCCCGACAACCACTCACTTATGGCAAATCTCGACATCGGCGGACCACTCCTTTCCACGGGCTCGACGCCCGGAAAGGCTCCGCAGGTGGTCCCCAACTGAGGAAATCGGGTGGTCCCGAACTCAGGAAATCAGGTGGTACCCAATCGAGGAAATCGGGTGGGTCCGATCAGAGGAAATTCTGCACTAGATTAATGCTCCAGGAGACAAATCCCGAAAGAGCCCGCTCAGGAGTGGGTATCTACAGCGCTAATGAGGTGCGTCCCGCAGCAAGTGCCATCTTTGCAGCATCGCTTATCAGCGACGTCGAGGCTGTGAGCCTTACCGAGCAGGAAGGCACGCCGGAGGTACCAGGCTATCGTTCCATTCCCTTTGCAAGTCACCCAGTCCTTCAGGCGGCAATGTCGCGCCGGGCGTTCGTTGCAGGCTCGGAGCCGGAGAGCGTTAAATACGCGCACCGTACTACCGCGGAGTATCTAGGCGCGAAATTTCTCGCCGATCGAGTGCGAACAGGCCTACCTTTAAATCGTGTAACCGCGCTGCTGGGCGTAGATGGGCATCCGGCGCCCGAATTGCGCGGCTTGCACGCATGGCTTGCCGTTCATTTGCCGGAACGGGCCGAGGAGCTCATTGAAGCAGACCCGTATGGTGTTCTCACCTACGGTGATGCTGCCTCCCTCACACCTTCAACGTGCCGGGCCTTGATCAAGGCGCTGGGAAAGCTCTCCCAGGAGGAACCCTGGTTCCGATCAGGCTGGGACAGATCTCCTGCGCTGGGCGCGCTGGCACGAGGTGATGTGCTCAACGAACTTCGGGTGCTCCTCGGCGATAAGTCTTCAGGCTTTGGTGCCCGTTCCATCGCCATAGACGCATTCTGGCTTGGCAGTCCTGCCCCCGAGGCGGTTCCTGAGCTCGCTGCAGCGTTCGCCGACGATTCTTTGCCGTACGTTCCACGCCTACACGCGCTCTTCGCGCTCGAGCGGCTTGCAGATGTCGGAAAGCAAGCCGCAAAAGAGGCATTTGCGGGGCTCGGTCAGAGCATGAACGGTATGCGTCTGCGCGCGGACTCGATCTTGCAGCTTTATGGAGACCCGCTCGGCACGGCGGAAGTATTAACGTTGATTGCAGATGCCTTGGCGGCTCCTAAACTGGAAGCTACCGGAATATTCTGGACCTTTGCCGATCGTCTTCCGCTTCATGACCTGCCTGCCATTTTGGAGGGTGTCCAGGTCCCGCAGCATCAAGGCGGGTACCACAAAGGACGTTGGGAGGTCGGGGCGTTCTATTCAAGAATCCTGCGACGGCAGTGGATCGATGGCGGTGAGATTGAGCCTGCCAAATGTCTATTGTGGCTGCACAAGAACTGGATGCTTAATCAGTATCGGGGCGATCGAAGTGCAGAACTGCGTGCGTCAATGTTAGAGAGGCCGGAGCGACTGCACGGGTTGGCGCAGCAGTTCCTGTCGATCCTCAAAGTGGATAACGATTCCTGGCGCACCTTCGTGTCCTTTCAGGATGCGACCTTGTACACGACTCCTCTCCTAAAGCTCGTCATTGAGCACTTGGAGTCACAAGCGCCGGGCTCCCCGAAGCAGCTGCTTCTGTACGAGATGGCCTTCCGCGTGGCCTATCAGGGCCCGATTTCGGAGACGCTCAGTGTCTTCAAGAAATTGTGCGAGTGGGGAAGCGCAAGGCAGGAGTTCCAAGAGGTCGCGGCGCGACAGACGGTGTGGGTGCTGCCCGAAGGGTACCTCGATCACAAAGCGAAGCGGCCGCCAGAATACGAGGTAAACCTCAAAAAGCAACTTGCTGACTTCGATGCGGATGAGCCGTCGATTCGCAGCGCCCAGAAATTGGGATGGATTCAACACATCGCTCGTATTTACTTCGCAGAATACTCGGACGTAGATAAATCTAAGTCGCCGCGAGAGCGATTGATTGCCTGGGGCGGTGAGTCAAGAGCAGAGACCTGTCTTGAAAGCCTGCGTGCTACCCTCGTGAGGGAGCCGCTGCCGACGTTAAAGGAGGCGCTGGAACTTATATCTGAAGACAAGCACTACGATTGGTGGCATGGACTGGTAGCGGGTCTGAATGAGCGGTGGGCGGCCCAGCCCGATTTTGCTGGATTGTCGGATGACTTTGTGCAAGCTCTGGTCGCGTTCAATTTGACCAATCCTGTGTGGAGCACTGAGAACGGATCCGAGCGCATAGTCACGCCTCCGTGGCTCGTTGCACTTCTAGAGGAGCGCGCGGATCTGGTGGCGGTGGTCTACCTTGCGATCGCGCAAGAGCAACTGTCCAGGAAGAAGGAAAGCCCTCAAGGACTGCACGAACTCATGACAGACGAGCACTTTGCGGCTAAACGAAGCGAGATCGCAATTCGGCTCCTACGAGATTTCTCGAGTCCGGCCTTGTATCAACTGGGGCAGATGTTGGATGTCGCCTTAAGTGATCAAAGTTCCCACGAGGCGCTCTTGTCGCTGGCTCGGAATGTCATCTCGGGTACAGCCGCGGTGGAAAGTGACCAACTCGAGCATTGGCTAGCGGCCGGGTATTTCCTTTCTCCGTCAGAGTACGCGCCTCTGGTGGAGAAACACCTTAAGAGTGGATCGGGGCTCGTCTTTGCTTTGCGCGATCGGAGTGGGTATGCACTTAAACATTCGATAGGAGCGCAGGGCCTGCCTTTAGAGATTCTGCAGTTTCTCGTGAAGACGATCGGCGAGCACTACCCGGAAGTGCCTGTCCCATTGGGTGGGACTTATGGGGATAAGAGTCCATGGGA
>PLBD01000012.1 GCA_003135315.1 Acidobacteriaceae bacterium
ATGCTGCACCACGCCGACCGCCGCCGCGGGATTCCGCGGCATGTGACTGGATGCACCGGTCTGGGCGCTCGCCCGCTCGGCGGCGGGATTACTGACTACCCCGGCGGTGGTGCAACATGCAGATCTGCGGCAATCGAGTGAAGGCACGCCGTTATCACGCGCGGCATGCCGCCGACCCTAGCTATAATTAGGGTCGCGAAGTCTTCGCGCTGTCGATGCAAGCGCGCATACGGCCCTGGAGGAAATTCCGCTCGCTAGGATTGCGGGCAATTGATTCGGCCTTCTCGAAGTGACCACGCGCCGCCGTGTAATGCCCGCGCCTGAATTCAAGTTCGCCAATGGCAGCATAGTAGAAGGGATATGTTGCGAGGCGTTCCCGGTCGGCGATTGCACTCACCTCTGCCAGTCCGCGCGCCGGTCCCTCAACTTGAGCGATCGCGATCGCACGGTTGAGCGCAATGATGGGGGAAGGCTGAAGAGACATTAGAGCATCGTAGAGCGATGCGATACCCGCCCAGTCCGTCTCACCGGCGACTCCTGCTGTGGAATGAAACGCGGCAATGGCAGCCTCGATGTGATACTCAGAGAGCTCGGAGCCCACGGCTGAGGCCGCAAGAAGTTGCAGCCCTTCCGCGACGAGGTTTTGGTCCCAAAGCGATCGGTCCTGGTCGAACAGATTACGCAATTCGCCCGTTGCATCGAGCCGGGCGGGCAGGCGGGCGGCATTTAGGCACATTAACGCGGCGAGAGCATGACTTGCCGGCGTCGCGCCCACAGGATGTTGCAGCACTACGGCGGTTAGACGCATGGCCTCGCGGCACAGCTCAGAGCGCACCACCGATTGTTTGGATGCTCCGTGATAACCTTCACTGAAAAGCAGGTATAGCGCCCGCTGTACAGATGGAAGCCGAGCGGTAAACTCGGCGGGCGATGTCAGGCTGAACAACTCGTTTGACGCGGCCAGTGCCTTTTTCCCGCGAGTGATCCGCTTCTCAGCCGCCGCGTACCCTCCTACCAATGCTGCCGCAACTTCGTCCACGCCGAAGCCGCACAAAATATGCAGCATAATCGCGATCTGCGATTCTCCTGACAATTCGGGCTGGCAGCAAGACAACATCATCCGTAGCAGGTCATCTCTGATCGCATCCGGCCCGAGCAACTCCTCAACGGCGGGAGCCAGTGTCCATTCGCTTCGCAAGTAGTGCTCAAGCTCAGGAGCGAACTTATGTGCGGTACGCTCACGGCGAAGAATGTCGAGCGCATAGTTCTTCGCCGTTGACATCAGCCAGGCCTGGGGGTTTTCCGGCACGCCGCGATACGGCCACACCTCCATCGCTCGGCAGAAGGCCTCCTGTACGACGTCCTCCGCCAGCGCGAGATTTTGCACTCCCAAAACGCGAGTAAGGGCCGCAAGCATGCGGCCCCACTCCCGCTTGAACATATTGCCGGTGATGTCCACTTTAGGGATTGAGCATCTGAAGGGGCCGTACCTCAACGCTCCCACCCACCTCGAGGATCGGACAACCTCTGGACAGCTCCGCCGCGTGGGAAAGATCGCGCGCCTCGACGACGATATAGCCGGCGATGACATCCTTTGCTTCGGCATACGGGCCGTCGGTTACAATTTTCTGGGTTCCCGTAACAACCTTTCCCGTGTTATCGAGCGGATGTCCCGGGTCTTTGAGGAGCCCCTGCGCGCCCAGTTCCTTAAACCATTTCAGCCACAGCTGCATGTGCTGTTGGGTCTGGGCGGGAGAGGTGAAGGTCTGTCGACCACGGAACAGAAATGCAAATTCGCTCATGCTTGTGTTTCTCCAATTACGTTGAAATATCTTGTCATCAAGTTATTGTCGCCAGGAAGCAGCCTCAGTCGAGGGCCGCTCCTGCGGTGGCGTTCACCACCGTGCCTGTCAGCATGCGTGCACGGTCCGAGGCGACTAGAACGGCAGCATTCGCCGTGTCCGCAACGGTTGCCGGAACTCTCAAGAAGCTCGACTGCGCGATTTGTGCCATGGCCTGATCCTGGGTGATGTTCAGCTGGCGGGCCAGCACTTCCGTCGTGTCCTGAATGGACCGGCTGTCGATGTTGGCCAGAGTGCGCAGGCAGACGACCCTGACACCCGATGGGCTAACTTCAAAGGCCAGATTGGCGGCAAGATTTTCCATCGCGCCGAACGCCGCGCCGATCGCAGTAGCGCCTGGCACATGGGGCCTGGCGGGGCTGCCGGTGACGAAAATGATCACTCCAGAGTGCTGTTTGATCATGTGGCGCGCTGCCGCTCGGGCTGTAATGAACCGTGCTCGTACCATGGTCAACTGCGGCACCATGAACTCTTCGATCGGCAGATCCACCGCGAGCTTTCCGTTCCCATAATCTTTGGCAAGGGGGCCAGCGGCATCGAGCACAATGTCAATCTGGCCCGTCTGCTGAAACACCTCGTCAAGAAATTGATTCACGGCAGCGTCGTTCAGAACATCGACCACTGCTGTTTGTGCCACACCACCGCTGGCGCTGATCTTATTCGCGATGGCATCGAGACCTGTCTTAGTCCGTCCGGCCAGGAAAACGCGCGCGCCTTCAGCGGCGAACTCTTTGGCCGTAGCGGCTCCGATCGAGCCATTGGCGCCGAAAATGACCGCATTCTTGCCCTGAAGCATATGAGTACCCATGTGATCCTCCGTCTCTAGTGAAGTTGTCGCGTGCCAATCACGCGTTTTGGGGGTTTGCGGCCTCTAGACGTTTGAGGCCGCCGCCACCGGACACTTCATTTGCGACGGCTGGGTACATGTCTGAATCGGCAGGTCTCGAACGTGCCGTTGTAGTTTTTGGTTGCGGCGGCCGTGCTTGGATGGGTGGTGATGATGCTATGGAACGCCGTCGTTCCCGTCGTGTTCGGCGGATTTCGCGGCCGTGGCGGCTGGCGGGGTAGGCGCTGGCGTCGATGGGAAGCAATGACGCCGGAAGAGCGCGAGCAACTTCGACAGTCTTACACGGCCCGTTGCGGCCGTCGCGAGGACCGCACGTGAGCACTACCGCGCCGGCTTGCACAGCTGAACTCGCGCTGCGAAGATCGCCACTCTTGGCTCATTGGAGCCCGCGCGCGGCCGATCAGCGTCGTGGGTCACCGATCAACGTAAAGGCAGCCCAGGCAGAAGGATCAGCGGCATCGATCGACAGGTTGTCGAGAACGGCTAACGACGCCTGTTGCAAACTTTGTGCGTGACTCATTTCAGGATGCTGACGCTCCGCCAGCAGCATCGCCGGAATGAGTATGGGGGCTACATCGTCGCGGACTCTCCAATGGGAGACCAATAACGATCGAGCGCCGGCGTAGAAGAAGGCTCGCGATAAACCCGACAAACCCTGGGCTTCGGGCGAATCCGGGCTGGCTGTATTACAGGCAGACAGCAACACCCAATCGGCGTGTATCTTCAACGTCGCCGCCTCGGATGCCAACAGCAGTTCGTCCTGCGGAGAGTTCCCGGCGGCAAGCACCAGCGCCGGTTCCGCCAAGTCCGATGCGTCGCCAGCGACCAGCCCATGGGTAGCAAACTCCAGTACTTGAACCTGACCGAGACGGCCGTCTTTGTTGCGGGCCATGAGCTGCGCTTTTGAGGCGTCTTTGCCCGTCAGCAAACTGCCGGGCCTGCCTTGCATCACTTGTTCCAGCGCTTCACCTTCGATTCGTGTTCCCGGCAAACTGGGAACATCGTCGAGCGCTTCGGCCAGCGGCAG
>PLBD01000417.1 GCA_003135315.1 Acidobacteriaceae bacterium
CGTGCGGGAGATCTTCAAGCGTCACACCGATCTGATAGAACCACTGTCTCTCGACGAAGCATATCTCGATGTCACGGAGAACAAGACCGGCTTGGCGACAGCTACCCTAGTGGCGCGCACCATCCGGCTACAAATTCGGGAGGAATTGAATCTGACAGCTTCTGCGGGAGTGGCGCCAAACAAGTTCTTGGCAAAGCTCGCCTCTGATTGGCGCAAGCCTGATGGGCTCTTTGTCATCCAGCCAGACGACATAGACGCGTTTTTGCTGCCATTGCCAGTTGGACGATTCCCTGGCGTCGGAAAAGTTACGGGCGAGAAGCTGGCGACACTTGGAGTACAGACGGTGAGCGACCTACGAGCACTCGACTTGGCCTTACTTGAAGAGCACTTCGGCCGCTATGGTCAACGGCTGCACGATCTGTCACTCGGTATCGACCATAACCAGGTTGTCCCCGACAGGCCGACACAATCGATATCCGTCGAGGATACTTTTGAGCACGACGTGCTGTTGCCAGACACTGAGCCAATGATCCGGCGCCTTGCAGAAAAGCTTTGGTCTGCTTCGCGCAAAGAACCACGGACGGCACGCACAGTTGTCCTCAAGCTGAAGACAAGTGAGTTCAAGATTCTCACTCGCAGCCATACGCCAGACTCCCCACCCTCCTCGTGCGAAGAACTAACCGACATCGCCTTAAGGCTGCGAGAGCGGGTTGATCTCGGTCCGCAGCAACGCTACCGGCTCGTTGGCGTTGGTTTGAGCAACTTTCAAGAACCCGGAGACACTGTTGCGCAGCCGGTCCTTTTCGAATAGCACGAGTATGGAAACGATTCCCATCCCGGGGGCGGAAATCTACTACGACAGGAGTTTCCTTCCCGGCCCAACGGTTCGGCTCGGACCATTGTCTGCTCCTGAACTTCAGCGTTTTCCACTGTGCCGGTGGCGCTGTTCCGCCGCTTTGATTACGGTGGAAACCTCTGTCGAAAATGCCTTGGCGAGATCGGCGATAAATGCGGTCCGCCCCAGCCCGGGAATGCTTCGCAAAACGGTATAGCCTTCCACGACGGCTCCCGTCCGCTCGAAATGAGCAAGCCAAATGTCTCGCAGAGCTAAAACACAGGCGGCCAGAATCTAGGAGGCAGCAATCTGTCTCAATCTTGACACCAGTAACGTGATACGGGCTTGGCTGGCCGCATCAGGAAGAAGATAACCCGGTAGTGCATCAACAAAGGCTTGGGTGCCGAGGAGCTTGTTGATTTCCGACGCGAGGTAAGTACGGACGCCCTCCTGGGCCGACCGAATATCTTGAACGAGCTCGGCGGGCCGTCGATTACCGCCACAAGATCTTCGAGATCGCGGCTGGATAAATAATCATCCTTACCCCCCGACCAGCAAATGCCAGGCGGCATTTTGGAAGCGCCGCGGCGAGCGTAAGTTCACCGCCAGCTTCATCGATCAGGGTTATTGCTTCAATGCGGGCGAATGGAGCTTTCCGGATGCGCCGCTGCGCGGCGTTTTTGGCAGGAATGACGTGTACGCAACATTCCGCTGGGTACAACTCTGGGGATTTACACGCTCGTAATGTTGCTTCCAATAGCAGCTACGTAGCGTTACGGTCGTTCCGATTGACGCCTGACAACCCAGGATGGAATGCATGGAGCCCGCATAGCTTTCCTGCGAGAAGTTACAAACCCAGTGCAAGCCAGAGAAGTGTTTGTCGAGATGGTGAAGCAGGCGCGTCAAGATTAAATCACCCCGTCGCTGTTTCAATATCCACGAGCTTGAGCGCCAAGGTGAACAGCGTAGACTGTCGGCGTGGAGCATCTCGTTGCATTAAGCCAACTCGGAGGCATCGTCGTGGCGTGGAAATGCTCCGGGTGCGGCGAGATATTTCTGGAACCCACAATAGGGAGCACCCACGAAGAAAAGGGAACAGTCCTGACCGACGAGTTCTTACGCCACGTTGGCAAAGCCCACAAAGAGAACACGGGACACCGAACCCTTGAATGGGTGCATCTGTCCCGCTTGAATCGATTTGCTTTTGCGGTAGCCTGAGAGATACTTAATACGCCTGTCTCACATGCGCCATTTTGTGGAGTGTGGTCTCGGGTATGGGCCGCTTCTGGGGGAGGGGCGGCCTTTCTGGTGCTCTCATCCAGAACCGCTCGACTCTCATGGGATTTCTACCCGTCTCCGACCCATAAGCTTTTCACTGATTTCGCTCGGGTTCTCCTCCCACGAACGCTGGGCAAGCCGTACGTGATTTTGTCGGAGCGGACCGTAATGACTGCACCACTATCAATTGTCCTTCGAAAGGACGATCCGCCTGCACGCATGGGAAGGAGATGCTGGCCGACAATTGGGTACCGCAGACGGCCAGCTCAAGACAATCGGATCCGAAGGAGTTTTGTGGCAGTCTCTGAACGCGTAGCGATAGCCGGGGTGACTGGGTACATCGGTGGCCGTCTTGCCCCTCGTTTGCTCGAGCACGGCTATGCAATCCGGTGTCTCGTGCGGTCACCAGCCAAACTGCAGAATCGCTCGTGGGCTATTGATCCGAACGTTCAAATAAGACACGCTGACCTGGCCAACGAAACGTCTCTGACACGCGAATTGGAAGGATGTGAAGCAGCGTTTTACCTCGTCCATTCCATGATGTCCGCGGGACCGGACTACGCCGAGCAAGATCATCAATTGGCCTTGAAATTCGCACGTGCCGCTAAGAATGCCGGGGTCAAACGAATCATCTATCTCGGTGGACTGGGTGAGACCGGCCCGGATTTGAGTGAACATCTATCATCGCGCCGCGAAGTGGAGGAGGCGCTGGCCTCAACTGGCGTGCCTGTCACGGTCCTGCGCGCGGCCATGATCATTGGATCAGGCTCGGCATCCTTCGAAATCCTGCGCTACCTGGTGGAGCGATTGCCTATCATGGTTACCCCCAAATGGGTGAGCACCCCATGTCAGCCTATCGCGGTCAGGAATGTAATCGGATACCTGGTAGGAGTCCTCGCAGTACCGGAAACAGCGGGCGGCGTATTCGACATTGGCGGACCGGACGTGTTCTGTTACCGCGACATCATGCGCATCATGGCGGAAGAACTCGGTCTGCGGCGCCGTCTGATTATTCCTGTACCCGTGTTGACGCCACGCCTGAGCTCTTACTGGATTCAGCTGATCACCCCCTTGAGCAACACGATTGCCAGCCCTTTGGCGGAGGGACTGAAGAATCCAGTGGTATGTCGCGACAGTCGCATTGCTGGTCTCATTCCCCAGCAACTTCTGGGCGTCCGCGAAGCCATACACGCAGCTCTCAACAAGATGGCTGAACACAACGTGGAAACTAGTTGGTCGATGGCTGGTCCCATTCCAGGCGACCCAGACTGGGCAGGAGGAACCGTCTTCCGTGACGTTCGGCAGATCACCGTGGAAGCACCTGCGTGGGCGGTCTTTCGATCCGTGTGCAGGGTTGGCGGTGGGAACGGTTGGTACGCCGCCGACATTCTCTGGAAGATCCGCGGATGGATGGATCAATTGGTTGGCGGCCCGGGTCTGCGACGAGGGCGGAGGGATTCAGAAACCGTCGGATACGGAGAGGCGCTGGACTTCTGGCGCGTAGTGGGTTTCGAGCGCGACCGCCGCCTGGCCTTGCGCGCTGAGATGAAGCTACCGGGTGAAGCGCTGCTGGAGTTCCGGATCGAGGTACGCACCGACCATCAATGCGTTTTGCAGCAGTCAGCATTATTCCGTCCGAGAGGCTTGTTCGGCTTGGCTTACTGGTACACCGTGCTGCCTTTCCACGCCATCGTATTCAGGGGCATGCTAACCGGCATCAAACGGGAAGCTCTCAAGATTGCGGCCAGTCCCCAGAATATGGTTTCAGGAACTTCGATTTAACCCGCAATGACTGCGGGAAACTGGCATTTCGGAGTCACTGCTGGTGTTCAGCTTTCCTCGGATAACGTCTCCGAAGTAATCGCGTGTCACCGTGGCCTCGGCGGATTGTCACCGTCAGCAGGTCACATGGAGAATGGCATTGGTCTTCTCGATGTGCTGATTCAAGAGCTCCATGGCTTCTTGCGTTGGGACGATGAGCAATTCCACTCTGCGCCGCTCAGCCTCACGTTTGACCTCATCCATGACCGGTAGTGCTCCTTCGCCCGTGCCGACCACCAAGCGACGGCATTTCCACGGGATATTCTCTTCCAGGGAGAGCGGCGTGTGTCCGAAGGCTTCGCGGAACTTCTTAGAGGATTTCTTCTTCCGTTTCCCCACCTTGCCTCGGTCGATCACCACATCATAGCCGTATTCAATGCCATCGATCCGAATCTGCCCAAATGAGAACTGCTGGAACTTCATAGCGGACCTCGCATAAAGGATACAGCCGGTGGGAACTGGTTCATCGCCGGCATGCTCGCCCTCGACAAATGGACGTGCAACGCCGATGGCCGCCAGGTCGCTTTCTGGAAGTGCCCGCGCGAACGCAAGTTCACCGCAACGTTCATCGATCAGGGATATTTTTTCAACGCTGGCGAGTGGAGCTTCCCCGACGCGCCATTGCGTGGCGTCTTCGGGCGCAACGACGTATATGCCGGTGTCACAGGGTGGGACAGCTTCGAGCCGTGGCTGAGCAGGATCGAAAGCTTTCCGGAGAGTTCACTGTGGCCGCTCGTCGATAAGATTCCACCCGAGTGGTACGGCTCTGCCGCGGACGAACTCGAGCGGTTACTGGCCCAATTGCTGGAACGCCGCTCTCGGGTGCGCGAGTTGATTCTGTCCTTCAAGAATTCCTCTCGGAACCCCTTCCCGAACTGGCGCGAAGCGAGCTCGGTCGCCGTTGCGACCTCACTTCGCTCAGCAGGACAATGATAGGTCGTTACCCCTGTCACTGACGACACGGCCGGAAATCTAAGTTGCTTCCACAGCCCGTTTGGGCCAGTGTACGAGTCGCCGACTATACGTTCCAAGTGATTTGGCCAGCGCCCGAAAAAACTGACTTCACCCCTTATCCGCCGACGTTTTTCGCGTTCCCAACCACGTTCTTGCCTGTTGCCCGAAGCAGACCGGCGCTCAATCTGTCACGGCAGCACTGCAGCACTTTTCATTAACCCCCGTGCTGCAACATATGCTTCAGCAGTTCCTGCGACGGTCTGCCGGTTACCAGCAAACTATATTTCACTTCGTACGCCTTGATCGCTTCGACGGTTTGAGGATTCATCTGATTGTCAATCGCCCCCGGATAGTATCCCATTCGGACGAGCGACTTCTTCGTTTCCAGCACGATCAACGAGTCGCCCGCCGCAGTACTGGCCCAAGCTTGAGCCGCTGGTGGCGAGATCGGAACACAGCATTCCTGTTTGGCAGCAAGAGCCGCCCTCTCTTGTTGTCGGCGGCGCTGGTCTTCGCGCTCCCAAGCAGCCCGCTCCTGTTGCTGCCGCCTGAACGCAGCTTGAGCCTCGTTCTGGCGATTGCGTTCAGTTGCACCTTCAATCATTCCAACGCCTCCGCCGATTGCAGCGCCCCAAGCTGCACCCGACCTCCCGCCGACAAGCGAACCCAGCATTGCTCCGGACAACGCCCCCGCAAATCCCCCTTCGAAGATCTGCGCCTCTAGTGGAAGACCGAAAACACACAAACCGATCAACAGCGCGAGAGCTAACTTTTTCATTTCGCGACCTGCTTTCCATTACTCCAGTACTGATCAAATGTGGAACCATCTTTGCGCGTGAAGGCGAGCTTGCCTTCTGGGTAACCGTTCACGAATTGACCGCGCCCAGTATCGCCGTCCGGAGTAAGAACCTTTCCTTCTCCCGCGGGAAGGCCGTTGACAAAAGGACCTTCGTATACGATTCCAGTTGCCAGTTGGAGCTTTCCTGTTCCACTGGGTTGGTCATTGCGGAAGCTACCGGTATAGGTGTCGCCATTGGGCAGAAGCAGGACACCATCACCCTCCCTCTTGCCCTGGCGGAATTGTCCGTAATACTCCTCCTTGTCGGGCAAAACTTGGTGGCCATGGCCATCGGCTACGTCGTTCTTGACTTCGCCTGCGTAGCTCGATCCGTTCGCGGCCGTGTACTGTACAAAGCCGCTGGGAGCGTCATCCTTGAATTCGCCTTCGAGGTGTCTGCCATCAGGCCAACGGACGCTACCCCAGCCATCAAGCTTGCTGTTGAGGAAGCTGCCCTCATAGTGGAGGTACTGATTGTTTAGCCAGAAGTCGATGGTGCCGAGACCTTGCGCTTTCCCGTCCACCATCGGCCCCGAGTACCGCCCGGCAAGTTTGCCGTCATTAATCCAACTCAACACCCCCGTACCGTTCGCCTTGCCATCGTGGCAATCGCCTGACCAGCTGATGAGATTGTCGCCACTGAGATCGCTCCCCCAGACCGCGCAGTTCGTGATCGGATCTTTCAGCCACGAACCCGCTCCAGCGTTCACAATCGGTTTGGAATGAGCCGCTTCTTGCGCGCAGACCCGGATAGAGCTCGCGCTGTATAAGACCACCAGAATTGCCGCATACATCTTCCATTTCATAGTTCTCTCTCCCCATGATTGAGAAATGCCTGAATCGCGCGACTAGTCTGCGCGGTAGGTCACGGTGCCGTTCATCATCGTCAACTTCACCTTGGTCGTGCTGATGTCGCTGGGGGGAATGTTATGCAGGTCTTTCTCCAGCACAACGATGTCGGCCAGCTTCCCGGTTTCGAGAGAGCCGATCAGCTTTTCCAGATCCAGCACATACGCGGAGTCGAGCGTGTACGCCTTGAGCGCCTGATCCAACGTGATGCGCTCGTTTTCCGGCGACATGATGGGCGTGAACGCCTTGCCGCCGTACTGCGGCAGCATGGCTCGCGTCAGCGCCACCTGGATTGCGTCCAGCGGCTTATAACTGGAGAAGTAACCTGCTGCCGGCCAGTCGGACCCGAATGCGAGACGGCCTCCCGCCTTCGATACCGAGTTCATGCGCGCCCACTCGGTGTTGACTACCTCGTTCCCGAGAATCTGCGTGACCTTTTCGCTATACGGGTCAGGCGTAATCCACTGGGGCGAAGTCTGCATGGTGACGTTGAGCTCTTTGAAGCGCGGAACGTCCTGGTCGGTGATCAGCAGCGAATGTGCGATGGTGTGCCGCGAAGGGCTGTTGGGATATTGCTTCTCGGCCTCGGCCACGATGTCCAGATACTTGCGAATCGCGGCATCCCCGTAGCAGTGACAGTGCGTGTCCAGTCCGTTCTCCTGCGCCTTCAATACCGCGGCTTCTACCAGCTTGGGATCGAGCAGATAGTCCCCATTGAAACCCGGCCGGTCGTAGTAAGGCTTGAGCATGACCGCCGTATGCTGGGCCTCGCCGCCATCGAATATGATTTTTAGCGCTCTGACCTGAACCAGTTGGGAATGGTAGGTACGGCGAAGAGCCAGCGCCTTCGAAACTGGGTCCTCCGTTTTTGGATTCAGCCAAATGAAGCTGCCCACAACTCTGACGGGCAGCTTGTTTTCTTTCTCTAATTGCTGGTAGCCGGCATAACCAGCATCCATAGGCATGGTTGCGATTCCGGCATCAAAGACGGCCGTGATGCCTGCCGACGAGAGGTTTGGCAACAGGTCTGCCATGGCAGCAATCTGGGCCTCGGGCGTAGGAGGCTTCAGTTTGGCCATCACGGCTTGTTCCGCTGGACCCTCAACCACCCAGCCGGTAGGTTCGCCGGTTTGGGGGTCTCGCTGGTAGATGCTGAAGCCGGGCACGGGGTCCGGAGTTTTGGCGTTCACGCCCGCCATGTCAAGCGCCTTGCTGTTGATCCATGCGCTGTGGCAATCAATGGCCATCAGAAATACAGGCCGGTCAGGGAACAGTTTGTCGAGGTCTGCTTTGGTCGGGCCGGTGGTGGGGAAGAGGGTATAGCGCCAGCCAAAGCCAAGAATTACCGGTGCGCCGGGATTGGCGGCAGCCCATTTCTTTACCGAGGCCAGCACCTCTTCCACGGAGTCGTACTGCAAATCGGCGCCTCCTGCGAAGAGTGCCAACATGGGGTGAATGTGCGATTCCACGAATCCCGGCAGCAGCATCTCTCCTTTGAGATCGATAATCTGCGTCTTGCTGCCGACGAACTGTGCTACTCCGTCGTTCGTGCCTACGTAGGTTATGTACTTACCGGTGATCGCAATCGCCTGAGCCGTGGGGTTCTTGGCGTCGATCGTGTAGATCGCGCCGTTCTTGAAAACATAGTCAGCCTGGTCGGCCGCAAGCGCCGGGGCCGCGAGCATGCCAACCATGGCTGCGAATAATGTGACGGAAGTAACTAGTGCACGAAATGGCTTCATCGTAATTTCCTCTTATTTGTGCGACTCGTCCGTTTGATACGTAATCCGTGGCCCGCTGACTCGGACTCTGTGCTCTGGTGTTGCATCCTCTAACGGATGCCCGAGGGCGGTCTCAAAAAACTCCTGTGTCGTTCGGCACCACATGTGAACCAGCGTGCCGTCCAGCCGCTTGAAAATATCCGCAAAATCCTCGCGAAGGAGGTTTGTTGCACCGTTGGCATTTCACTGTTCAGAACCTCAATTCCTCACCCCTTTCGCCTCTCTCCACGCGATTCCGTTACGCCTTTCATCCGCGCGCCCTTACACGAACGTCGGGAATCGTCCGTCGGCGAAGAGCGATGGCCACAGTCGAGACCAGTTGAACGAAAACTGGAACGTGTCAAGATCGGTGAAGGTCTGGCCGATCACCTGCATACCCGCGGGCATTCTGTCTTCGACCACGCCCATCGGGACGTCCACGACGGGATAGCGGTTAAGGAGGTTCCACGGCCACGTGAGGGCAAATCCCAGCCCCGTGCCTGTCCAGGCATCCAGCTGCTTCTCCTTGCTCTTGAACATGTCGGCGCCGACAAGAGGCGTCGCCATGGTCGGCATGAGCAGGATGCGATAACCCTTCCCAAACACGCGCTGCTGGACCTGTCGATGCCAGCGTTCCAGCAACTCTTCGCAGGCCTCGGCCTGCTGCGGCCCCACGGCTCCGACCATGTCGAGCATTTCCGTCATAAAAGGTGAGAGCTGGTCTTTATGGGAATTCGCTATCTCCAGGAAGCCGCCGATGGAAGTCGACATCAGTCCGCGCAGGAAGATGAATTTGTCTTTCTTAGAAAAGCCGCAGTCAACTTCGTCCACCACACAACCTGCAGAGCGCAGCGTCTCGATGCCTTTCAGCATCGCGTTCTTCACCGACGGAATGACGTCGGCCACGCCGGCGCCCCAATCCACGGCTATGTGCCATCCCTTGAGGTCCGGGTATTGGGATGGATAGTCGAGGCGAGGCCGGATCGCGGCCATGACCTTCTCCGACGGACCCACGATCGCGTTCTGGAAATGAACGAGGTCATCGAAGCGTCTGGCAAGTGGTCCCGAGGTCGAATAGGGAATCTCCCCACCCGCGTCCCGCCCAAACGGCGGCCTGAAGCCGTAGAGACCGTTTTGCGAGGCGGGGATACGGATCGAGCCGCCCATGTCCGATCCCATAGCGAGGGTCGCGAAGCCCGCGGCCAGCGCCGCTCCTGATCCCGCGGACGATCCGCCCGGGGAGTACTCGAGGTTCCACGGATTGTGCGTCGTGCCCCAGGCACGGGTCGAAGCACCTAAGAAGAGGTAGAACTCCGGCACTGTCGTCTGGAACGGCATGACGGCGCCAGCCGCTTCGAGCAAATCGATGATGGCGGCATTTTCCGTTGCGAGAGGCGAATCCTTGAAGAGGAGCGAGCCCTGCGTTATCCGCCAGCCCGGCCGTGCGAATTCGTCTTTGATAGCGACCGTAATTCCTTCGAGCGGTCTTGCGTCGCCGCGCCGATAGCGATCCTCGGATTGTTGCGCCTCCTTCATCGCCTCGTCGAAGTGCTCGTACGTGATGCAATTGACCTTCGAATTGAGGGCTTCGATTCGCTTGACCTGCGCCTTCAGCAGGTCGACCGGCGAAGCTTTCTTAGCCCGGAACATGGCAATGAGATCGTCGACGGATGCGTAGCAGAGCGGATCGTCGGGACCAGTCGCCGCGCCAGGAAAAGCGAGCCCTGCGAGGCCAGCCTTCATCACGACCGGCGCGGCAAGCATACAAGCTGTAAAAGTTCGTCTATTCATCTGCGTTCCTCCTGCTTGCATGTCGCAAGCCGATTACCTCCGTTCGGGTCAAATCTGCGCCCTCTGCGAACAGCGCTAACATAGAGTCGATGTGCGATTCCACAAATCCCGGCAGCACATCGGAACTACCGACTTACTGTTTCTTGGGAAACAGCAGTGTCACTTGGAAACTCATCGACCAGGTCGGCATGCCTGCCGGCGTAGTAGCGTTCCCGTAGAACGTTCCCGAGAAATCCACCGGGGCCTTGCCGATGTTTACGAGCCTTCCAATACCCATGCCAAACGGCACAGTCCATACATTCCCGGCAGTGGCGCGCCAGTCCGCGGTTATGGTGGGCGACGAGTTCAGATACCAGTCGTGCGGCAAGTTGTAGACTAAGAAATACTGCAAAGCCATGCGATTTACAGGAGGGCGTCCACCCGATCCTGCAACTGACCACACGTTGCTTACCAGCGCGCCAACTGTCCACGCTCCCGGTTGCGCCAGCACAACCGCCGACGGCCCAAGGCCCAGCTTTCCCTGGCCGAGCATCTGGCTGGTAGCGGTGGGGAGGACCACCGCAGGGCCCATACCCCAAATCACCGCTCCGGGGTTCTTCGGGGCAAGGAAGAATGTGGGGTTCATGTCTCCCAATCCGAACACTCCGCCGGTCTTCTGATCGGGGTAAGGTTGCCATACGATAGGCTGGATGATGCGGGTGATGAGCATCCAGTTCTCGCCGAGGTTCAGAGGGATAACGGGCTGAAGGCTGATTACATTCTGGACGCGTCCATAGGGGGCGATGCCGGGGTTGATGTTTTCCTGGATGGGTACGCTGATCAGATCGGCTACCGGGTTTTGTGAGGCCTTGAGCAGAGCCTCGTCAGCGTCTTCCGCGGCCTTCGCCTGCGATGCCGCTGGCTGGCTAGTCTGCTCCTGCGAAAAGGCCGGGCTTACTGAATAAGCCATACCGAAGATGATCATCGCCACCAGCCACAGCGCCGAATATCTGAACCTTAGGGCTAAGTCTCTCGCACCATTGTTTACAATGATCACTGTTTCCTTGCTTCCCGGCTCATTGGTACGAAATCTGGGCTGAACATCTTCACACCTGGACCTCTTTTCGCCACCTTGGTTGCCCAACCCTCAACCCCAGCTAGGGCTTTGTTGGCCAAGTGCCCAGCCGGTCCCTGCCCGCTGCTCGAGCATGGAAAAAATAAAAGCCAGTTCCTCCGCTAGCTGGCGCCATGTTCCTCAGATCTTCTGGGCCACCACTTCCTTCGCAGATCTCCCGTCCACTGTTTTGCCAGCTGCACCACCGCCAGGAAATACAGCTAAACGAACCCCTGACCTTATGGGCCACGAAAACGATGTGCTCACGATCAGCACGACCAGAGCTGAAAGCAAAGCCCGAAGATCTGCCGAGGACTCGGAACAAAATGGATGGAGCACGTGTTTCTCCACAGAACGCCGGAGAAGAGATAATAATGTGGTTTATTATCATGGGGTTAGAAAGCACCACTGTAGTCTGGGTGCGATCCCGATGAGTGAAAATGTTGTTTTAGGGGATAGTGTGCGGGATTGGTGCACAGCTTTCTCTTCGAGCGAACACCTGGAGGTTGAGTGGGCGCTAGCCTAGGCTGGAACTGCTGTTCGAGGTCCCGACACCCCGGACGACATATATACTTGGGACTTCTCAAAACCTCACCTGCCCACTAATTCCTGCATAAACTTCAGTACTGAAACTTCGATTACCTGGCTCAATCACCTGAAGATCAGCCGCGATGCGAAACCATCGCACCACGGCAAAGTTGTAGAAAGCCTCCATGCCTTGCTCATCGCCTAGCTTGAAATCGATTGTGTTTTCGAGGCCGTGCTTGAGGGCGTCGCTGAAGAAGTAGTGGAAATAGCCGATACCCGCGCGATCGAACGGCCGCTTCTGCAAGAATCCAGTTCCGCCCAGACCGAGGAGGAGATTTCCCGCCAAGGGGTTTGGATTAGCGTCGGAGATCGAGGCTTGGGCAAACAGGCCCCACCCGTTTCCAGACCGGCTCTTGTCTTGACGGAAGTACTGCTGAACCGCATAGCTCCCGAAGTAATAACCAGTTTTTGCACCTAGTATTCGTTGTGACTCAGGAGGGAGAACTAGCTGCGGAATGTCTTCAAGATCAAAGCCGGTCTGGCTGGACGCCGCGAATGTCAGAGTATGAAAGCCCTGCAGGCCACGAATCTTTGCTGGGAAACGTGCCGAAATCCTGCCCGTGATCCCTTGCGTGCCCCATCCGTTGAGCCCAGCCTTCTGCTGAGCATTGGTTGGGTCGTAAAGCATGAACGTGAATGTCCCGGGCTTGGTGCTGATGCTGAGATTCCCGCCTGTCATATAGGGCGGCAATACTCCGCTGGGCGGTGCCGCAAACGCGATATTCCAAAAACTATCGAGGCCTCCTCCACCCAGAATGGGTGTGCGCGAAGGAGCATTAATCATGTCGAACTTGCCAAGACTGAGAGCGATCCGTTCACCAAACTTCTGCGTGAAGTTGAGCGAGAGATCGCCGCCTGTCCCTACATCCTGAGGGAACGCTAGCGCCGTGTTCTGGATGAGGACAGAGCCACCTGCGCCAGCCGGCCAAAG
>PLBD01000573.1 GCA_003135315.1 Acidobacteriaceae bacterium
CGCCAGTTCCGCTGCCACCAGTGCAGTTGGAATAAGGAAGAAGATTGCCGCAAACACATAATAAAAGACGGAGCTAAGCCCATATACCGCTTCGGACGGCAAGCCTCGTAGACTGACGATGGCCGCGACGTTGATCATTGCCAGAGTGAAGACACCTAACCGTGCGGAAGCCACGGTGCGGGACGATTTACCGGTTGTAGTGTTTGCCATATATCCTCGATTCTGACGGCCACCGGCACTTCTGATTACCGACTGTCTTATCCATCCGGCACGGTGACCATGTGCCGGCAACTGTTCACGGGCACCGTGCTGAAGCGACCTTGGCCGCTAATCCGTCTTACGTGTGCTTAAAGCCCGCAGCTTCCTTTCCGGTGAGGCTCACCGTAACCGGATGGGCCTGGAAGTGAGCGATGGCACGCTTGATGTCGTCCACGAGAAGTATTGCCATATCCTTGCTTACCCCTTGGCGCACCATGATTCGCATGACAACCCAATCGCTGCATTCTCCGTTTAGCGCGAATGCCGGCACCTGCCAGCCGCGCGCTCGCAGACGGTCGGATAAGTCATACAGGTTGTAGCCAGGCTCCGCGCCCTCTTTGATCTTCCAGCAGACGGCAGGAATCCCGGTTTTGGGATCACCATCGTAGAGAAACTCAAACGGACCCAGTCGGGGGATCGCTTCGGCCAAATAGCGGGCGGTTTCATAGCAAGCACTCTGGATCTTGCGATATCCCTCTTTCCCCAGCCTTAGGAAGTCGTAATACTGACAAATCACCTGTCCAGCAGGACGAGAGAAGTTGATGGCAATCGTCGGAGTCGAGCCCCCGAGGTAGTCGACTGCGAAAGTAAGATCCTTCGGCATATCCTCCACATCTCGCCAGACGACCCAACCAACGCCCACCGGAGCCAGTCCGTACTTGTGTCCCGAGGCGCTCACGGACTTGACGCGCGGCAAACGGAAATCGAACTTGATCTCGGGAGCGCAGAACGGCCCCAGGAATCCGCCGCTTGCCGCGTCCGTATGAATGTCGATATCGATACCTTTGCGGGCGTGCAGTACGTCGAGTGCATCCTGCAGGGGTTCGACCAACTCGTAATGGCCGGTGTAGGTCACTCCGAAGGTGGGAACAACCACGATGGTGTTCTCATCCACCGCTTCCAGCATTCGCTTCGGATCCATGACCAAGTTGCCCGGCTGCATGAGTATCTCGCGGATCTCAACATCCCAATAGGTCGCGAACTTGTGCCAGCACACCTGCACCGGGCCGCAGACCATGTTGGGCTTGTCGGTGGGCTTCCCCAGGGCTTTCATCCGGGCGCGCCAGCGCCATTTCGCAGCCATAACGCCCAGCATGCAGGCTTCGCTGGATCCAATAGTCGACGTTCCGATGCTGCTTGCCGGCTCGGGCGCGTTCCACAAGTCGGCAAGCATGCGGACGCAGCGGTTTTCTATTTCGGCTGTCTGCGGATACTCGTCCTTGTCGATCATGTTCTTGTTGATCGACAGATCCATGAGTTTGTGAACCTCGTCGTCCTCCCATGTTTGAACAAAAGTGGCTAGGTTCTGGCGGGCGTTGCCATCCAGCAGCAGTTCGTCGCGTACGATCTGGTAAGCGTCCTCCGCACGACTTTCACGCTCCGGGATCCTGAACTTTGGAATTGGCGTGCGCATGATCTGGTCAGCAAACACCGCATCGAGTAACGCATCATTCTTGTTAAATAGAGCCATTGCGATCCTCACTTATGTATTTTGATCTGGTTTGCCAAAGCAATTCATTCTGAGCTTCTGCTGTCTCCCTGGTCCCCTCCGGCTACGAACATTTCGGTTACTAGAACGTCAAGTTCAGTTGCACGCCGAACACAGCGGCGTTGGCCGCTGTCATACCGGTCGGATTTACGATGGATTGCAGGTCGGGAATAATGGTGATGTAGCGCTTCGGTACCCACTGGTAGTTAACTTCCCACAACTTCGCCGAGGAGCCATAGGGGATGAATTGGCTCGTTTTGCCATAAATCCAACCAGCGCTCACGACGTCCAGTTTTCGTGTCTTGATCAACCCTTGATAACTGATGCCGGCGCCACCAAATACCGGCATAGGACTGACTAATTGCTTGGAGCTGTACTCCCACGCTCCCCAGACCGTCAGGCCTCGAGATGTACCCGGTCCGTCCGGTCTGTACAGCATCTGCTGACCCAGCATGAACACGCCATGGTTGCCTTCGCTCTTGAAGTAGCCGTGAGGTAGTACTGCGAATGCGTTGTTGTCTTCGANNTAGCTCGCCTGCGCCGTTATCAAGGCACCCTTGTTCCCCTGCTGGAAGGCTAGAATGTTGCCGTTGTTGGCGGAGTTGAGGTTGGTGTTGAATGCTCCCGCCGCCAGCTCGACGACCGGAGTGATGCTGTAGACTGCCTGTGCGCCCCACTGCAATCCAGGCGGAGGCCCGGCGTAACTGAGGTCGTTATTGACGATGGATACTGGAGTGGGGTCGATGGCAAAGCTGACATAGTTATCGAAGACAGGTAGACCGGCGAATGTATAATTAGCCGCGAGGCGGCCACCTGCCACCGTCAGATGTCCATCAATAAATTTTTGCTGTAAATATATTTCGCCCAGATAAGCACCCACAGCATAATTCGGATTGACCGGAAAGACGCTTCCGATGGCAGCCGTCAAGTTGCTTCCCGTTCCCCATGAGTCCGAGAAGTACAGCGACATGCCGCTAATCTTCAGAAGCTTCTCAAGATCGAAGTCCACCGCCGTCGTCAGCTGTCCAACATAGCCCCACATCTGATGCTGCTTGCCGGTCAAGTTCGTCTGCAAGACGGAGTAGTATGAGCCGCTGGGCGTGATTCCTAGCTTTTTCCCTTCCGCCCGCGCGCCGTCCCAATCTCCGGCGAGTGTCTCTTCCCAGTCGTAGTCCTCATTCTTGCAACCAAACCGGCGCTTGTTCGGGTTGGCCGGGTGTTGGCACTTCAGCTTGCGCTGTTTGGCAGCCGCTGGCGCAGGCGCCGCGTCCACCTGGGCCGTAGAATCCGCAGACGGATTCTCCCGTGTAGGCGATGTAGAAGATTGAGCCGTCCCCTCAGGCTTCTGATTGGAGGTTGGGATCTGCGCTGCGAGAGATGGTTCTTTCCAGCAAAGGCTGAGGAGCGTGGCGACAGCCGCGAGCAACAGACCTGCGCGCTTGGCGTTGCCGTAGTAACGTGAACGCGGCACTCGTAGGTGAGCTCCCCTCCTCACGGGCCAAAGAAATAGCGCAGTGAGACAAACAGAACGAACAGTGTTCTGGCTGCACCGAATATCAGAGCTGGAAGCATTTGACTGTCCATAAGAACCAGTAGCGATGTGGAGGGCGACACGCTTTCTAATCAGTTAGTTAGAAAGGGTGATCGGAATAGGCAGAAAATTGCTGTGACCGGAACTGTACGCTCTAGGCATTTTGTGTGGGATTCATACGCCTCTTTCGGATCGCCCGGTGCTGTACGCTCGCAGTAGCTTTGCTTGTGCATCATCTGCGACATTTCCCCAATCTCATACGGGAACGGCACGCCGTTGGAGGTTTCCATTGAGCCGATGCGGTCATGGCTGGCAACCGTGAAAGCTCCTCGCAAGTATCCCGACGCTTCGCTCTCGAGCAGCGTCTCTGCAATCGGGGCACAGGTACAAACCACGAAGGATCCGGCGGCGGCTGGACTTGGCCTTAGGCAGCGCCCTCGCTGATCGGTTTCAACATCTGACGGGCACGGGTCTCCGAAATCGGCCATCAGGTCAGAACGAGGCGTGGAACCTGCATGAGCGCGATCTTGAACATCAAAGAGCCACGGCCAACAGCGACATCCTCAGTTCTGCCCAAGGGCTTTCTTGCTGCAGCGGACCTCACCCACCCAGAGCGATGGCCACACCCACCAAAGCCAAACCGATCAGCATGGTGAATAATCCAGTCAGGTAGGGAGCTACCCGGTTGTACTTTCCCCACATCGAACCAGCACCAAACAACAATGCGAGCAGTAGGGCATTCGATACGCGGAGTGCGAAACGGGGTTCATGCCTGAAAACCAGGAAAGGAACAATTGCCGGGAACACTGCCGAGAAATCGATCCAGAAGATGGCAATCGATCCATAGATGTCCCCTTTCGTCACCGCAGCCGCCGGCAATTGGATCTGCGCCATCAAAGGCAGGAGCGTATGACAAATGCGAGCACGGTCTGCGGCGGTCGTGGCAGGTTCGAGCAAAGGGTCGAGTTGGCCGCTAAGTGCAGAGAACGCCTCCCGCTCGTTGGAAGCATTTCTGAGGGTCATTAGAAATCGCAGGCGCTGGCGGCGTGCCGTCAAGCTACCCATAATGTAGAGCGCGCCATCAATCACACCCCATGCGACGTTGCAGCCTAGTGCCGCCATCAGCAGATGACGCACCGCTTGCGCGCCGCTCCCGGCTGTAAACCCCGCGATAAGCGTGAAGTCGAGCACCATGATCAGCCCGCACAAAACCTCTTCTAGGCGGTCGGATGGGTCAAGGTAACGATTGACAAATCGCTGTTTTGATTTAGAAGGTCTCAAATAAAGCCCCTCAGTGCATTCTTGAATGCGGGAGAGGGAGCCATCAGTGATGCCGGTCACATCAGCATTCCGCCGGAGGGCCTGGTGGCGGAATTGGTATTGTGGGCACGCTCGCTAGGACCTGAGAACTGGGCCCGACCGCGTCGACCGTCGAGTGTTTTTGCGGCACCGAGAAGCCTGTCCGCAAGTTCTGCGGTCCAATTTTGCTGTGAGTAATGGCCGCTACCAGCCCAGCTATGCCAGTTTGCCTGGCTTTGATGACGAAGCATGCCCTTTTACAACGTGATGCAGAGTATCGACGCCAAATACGGATGTCTAAGCCGTCCGCTAAAACCGCGTTAGCACATGTCGTACCGATCGCCGCTGAGCGCTCAGGCCAGGCATTGTTACCTTAACGATTATCCAGTTGCAATCCGATTGTCACCGTCCCAAAGCGGCACCTGGCGACTGTCGCAACTATCCATCACCAATGATGCACCACAGTGGTTACTTTCGTGCGGAAATCCACTTGGCATCACAGACGCCGACGCTCCAGCCATGAAACGGTCGTGAGAAAGGACTTCTGGTTATCATGAACAAACGCGCCGTATTGTCGCTTTTCCTGTCCCTCGCCTTGACGCTTTTCGCAGGATGCGGCTCTTCCCTTCCCAACCCAACTCCTCCCGCCCCCCTGAGCGCCAGCAACGTCAATCTGATTTTCGTGGTGAGCGAGGATTTGGCGTATCACGCTCCCGGCGACATCAATTCGAAAACAGCAAACCTTACCAATCAGGGCTTGCAGCGATCGCTTCGCATGGCCACGTTCCTCAAGCAGCAGGTACTGGGGACGGAAAATGTCACCAGCATCTACGCGCTGGAACCGATGACCCATTTACAAAACGCAAACCAGCTCCCCGACATGGTCGGACTGGAGACGGTCCAGCAATTCGCCCTTCTCAACCAGATCACCCTGTCCAGCGACCTTAAGGGCGGGACTCCATATGCCGGCCAGAGCTACCCGCTCAATGCATCATATTCGGCAGAGTCGATACCCAGCGGACTGCCTACGCCATCGCCGTTCTGCCCGAATTGCAAGGGCCTCGATTTCAACGACGAGGGAGGCGACAACGAGGCCCTGATCAGCGGTATCGTGAAGGCAAACCCGGGCTTTTATGTCTTCTCGGCGCCGTGGGAGACCACCAGCGCCCTGATGGCAAACATCGATAAGCTCGAAGGCTACAACCTGACGGTTCCGACGAGTTATCAAGGTCCCAACTATATCTACGCGATCTCGATCGCGGCATCCCAGAGCGCGAGCCTGGTTACCTACAACAGCAATCTAAGTCCGCCTGCCACCTACCCTGTGCTGCCTCCGCCGAAGCTGGTGAGCACTGCATGCGTGGCGCAGGAGCCTTTCAGCATCACCGTGACTGGAGGCAAAAGTGGCGCTGTAATTCCAGCGGGAACCAATACCGACGAAACCGTTTACATCATTCGGCATGCCGAGGCGCATCCCCTCGGCTACTGGGACGACAACAACTATGTGGGCGCGGGACAATGGCGCGCGCTGGATCTTCCCAACGCACTGCGCGGCAAAATCAGCCCCGACCAGGTATATTCGATCGACCCTGCTCAATTTGGCCCGGGCTCTGTTGATAGCGCCACGGGCGATTCCAACTGGTCGACGGTTGCGCCCGCCCTGACGGCCGAACCCTATGCAATCGCCAATAACCTGCCCTACAACCTGTTCGCGAGCTTCTTGCTGACCGATGCGAACGCCCCCAACGAAACCAGTGCGCTTTTGTTCACCGGGCGCACGTTCTCTAATCAGAAGGTATTGCTGGCCTGGGCTTACCAATACATACAGCCGACAATCAATGCACTGCTGGCCACCTATCACGGAGACGGCCCGCTGGCGCCGGCTTGGCCGGACACTGATTACGACAGCATCTGGACGGTAAGGCTTGACGCCCACGGCAACTTGTCCATTGACAATGCAATGTGCGAAGGCATCGACTCAGCAGCGCTGCCGGCGGTGCCTCCTCAATTCTGACCGTCACTGCGGCGGCCGCCCCGCCACTCGGAACATGAAATCGCTCGGCCCGGGGACCATCTCCTCGGGCGGCCAATAGACCTGTACCGTCTTCCCGTGGAGCTTGCTGCGGTTATCGCGTTCCGGCCAGATTGTTCCGACCGTTTCCTGTCCCGCAGCCGCCACGGCGACTACCTTTGCGTAGAAACGTGCTTGACATCACAGACACCGAGACGACATCTGTCTATCATGAGATCTCGGAGCGATTAGCTCGGTATTTCGATACTTCGCCATGGCATCGTCCCGTGCCAGAGCGGCAGTCGCAGCAAATGGCCGGGATATCGGTCTGATTTGGGGGCTGCTCGGCATGAGTTCCATCTTGATCGCCGTCCTTGTATTCGGATCCACTTTCGGCGGGGGCATGCTAGGTAACCTCCTCGGCGCCAGATTACCGGCGCACCATCGAGACGAAGGCTCAAAAGAGGTTCTCAAACTGGTGATGGGTCTAGTCGCAACCGTGGCCGCACTCGTCCTCAGCCTACTCATCTCCTCGGCCAAAAGCTCCTATGACACGCAAAAAGCTGAGGTACAGCAACTAGGTATTCACTTATTACAGCTCGATCGCATTCTGGCCCGCTTTGGGCCGGATGCCACGGAACCGCGCAACCAGCTTCGCCGAATCGTATTGGCTGACATTGTGCGAACTTGGCCGGGGGATGGTGTAAGGGCGGACACCTACGATCCATTGCTGGCGCAAAGGGAAGGTGAGGAGCTTTTTCATCGGATCGCGAACCTGTCGCCAAAGACGGATGCCCAGCGGCTCGACCAGAGCCGGGCGCTGCAGTTGCTCGTAGGTCTATGGGAGACCCATCGCCTGCTGGACGAACAGGCCGGGGAAGACCTTTCCTGGCCCTTCCTCACGATACTTGTGTTTTGGCTTGTGGTTCTCTTCGTTGGCTTCGGTCTTTTCGCGCGCCTCAACGCAACCGTCGTTGCGGCTTTACTCGTTGGCGCGCTCTCGGTTGCGGGCGCGGTCTTTCTCATTATCGAGATGAATCGGCCATATAGAGGAGTCATGCGGATCTCCAGCGCCCCCATTCGCAACGCCCTGACGCTGATGGGCCAGTAAACGGTGACGATTAGGTTGCTCTGTGTGGTCGCGCTCGTCCGGCTGGCGGTTGGTCGCATCACCCGGAACCAATCGGCTATGCGCTTTAATCTGTGGTGACAGTCCTGATCCCAAGAGCGCATGCACATCAGTCGCGGGGGTAGCGGCAGATCTCTTGGGCACGATATTAGCGATCAGAATCGATACTGCCCCTGCGATTCTTGCTGCAGCCTGGGTATCCGGTCGGCCCCGGTTTCGGCGGCTAAGGAGTACGACGTTGGCAGCGAGCAGCAAGGCTTCCCCCAGGCAGAAGTGCTCCTGGTGTGAGCAGGTCAAGTCGAATAGCCGCTGAAGGTCAGTCGATCGTTTTCTCGTGTCGAAGGAGGCATTGCGTGGCGGAACCCACGGCATGCTAGAGTTGAGAAATACAGCCTTGAGGACTTAGTGAACAGTATTCCATCCTGCCTGCAGCGGCGATTTTCCGGCCGGTTGCCTCTAGGAGTACGGCTACTAGAGCTTGTTTGCCACGATCTTCTGCTGGATGTCGTGGCCCTATGTGCTAATCCCATACAGTATGCCGGGAAGAAACAGTTCTCCTGATTGGAGTCCGCGGCCTTTCCAACCGTGCCTTCTAACCTATTGATGATAAAGCACTACAGTTCTCTTTCCTTTGGCCTCCTTTGGAGGTTCTCATGCTCTCCATGATCCCGGATGTGCGTCGTTTCGTAAGTCGCGAAAACGATGTCACGTCGACCAAGCCGCAATCATGGATCCTTCCAGCCAGAACGACAGTCGAGTGACGATCTTGATCGCTGGTGCTGACGACCATTATCGGCAACCTTTTTCGGATTTATCTCAGTCCGGGCAACTTCCGACGTTCCGTGCAAAGTGTGTCGATCAGGCCTTGAAACCTTCGCATCGCGAACGCATTGACATCGCTCCGGTCGATGGGGCGGTACCGACAACGAACGGCCTCACTGTATGCCAGACACTGAAGGGCAATCCAGCGACCTGCCTGGTTCCCATACTGGTCCTCACTAGTTGCGGATCCGCCCACGGCCACCCGACTAAACAAGAGGGGATGGGTTCAGGGAGGAACACCAAACCATGAAGAAACGGTCGTATGTCTGTATCTCGCTATTGTTTTGTTTGCTACCGCTTCTCCGCGCGGCCGCACAGGGGCAAGATCCGCTTCCTTCATGGAATGACGGCCCGGCGAAGCTGGGAATCCTTAACTTCGTGAAGGTCACCACCGACCCCGCCAGCCCTAACTTCGTCCCACCTGGACAACGAATCGCCGCTTTCGACCAGGATGGCACAACGTGGGTCGAACACCCCATGTATACACAGTTCATATTCGCTTTTGAGCGGATTGTCGGGCTGGCCCCGCAACATCCTGAGTGGATGACAACGCAGCCTTTCCAGACGGTGCTCTCCGGCGACCACGCGGCGATGGCTAGGTTGACGATGAAGGACCTGGAAACCATCTTGATTGCCTCCCACACCGGCATGACAGTTGAGACGTTTCAAAACATCGTGCAGGACTGGCTGGCAAAGGCTCGCGACCAGCGCTGGAATCGGCCTTACACCGATCTTGTTTACCAGCCGATGCTGGAGGTCATGCAGTATCTCCGAGCCAATGGTTACAAGACCTATATCGTGACCGGCGGCGGCCAGGATTTCGTACGTGTATACGGCGAACTCGTGTACGGCATTCCCCCCGAGCAGGTCATAGGCTCGGCCTTGGAAACACACTATACCTATGACACACGAGGCCAGGGCATTCTTGTAAGGCCGCCGAAGCTCCTATTGAACGACGATTTCTCAGGAAAGCCGGAAGACATTTATCTATTTATTGGCCGCCACCCCAAGGCCGCGTTCGGCAACTCAACCGGCGACCAGCAAATGCTGGAATATACCCAAGCCGGCGGTGGAGCAACGTTAGCGATGATCGTGCTGCACGACGACGCCCGGCGTGAGTATGCGTACGGCCCGGCCATGGGATTACCTGATACCAAGATAGGAACGTTCACCCAATCGCTATACGACGAAGCCAAGTCGAAGGGCTGGGTCGTCATCAGTATCAAGAACGACTGGAAGCGGATTTTTGCGTGGGAAAGATGAGCATCATTCCAATCAAAAGGAGAAACGCACCTCTATGAAAACGGGCAAGAAACCGACCCCGGCAGTTTCGGTCTCGGAGAATGGGAACGCCTGCGCGCCCGAGGAGGTCATCCGCAAGCGGGCCTATGAGCTCTACGAGCAACGAGGATATGCTGACGGTATGGACGTGCAGGACTGGCTGGCCGCCGAAGAAGAGTTGCATGACCTTACGCCAGCCTAAAGACTGACCGTGCTGTCATCGCTTCAGTATAGCGAGTGGAGGGTCGCTGACTGCGCAGGATATCGGTCTGCGGCGTTACGCGCCACTACGGAGACACCGATGAAAGCAATTGCCAGCAACTGCTCCGCAGTTCATCCCAATGGAGTAGCGGGCGCTTGCCATCTTGACGGCTGTCTCACAACCGCTCATCAGCGACCTCGGCTGCCAGTTCTATAAAGCAGTCTATTGTGTCGCTACTAACACTTCTGACGGAGAATACATCATGAAAACGCTCAGCTGGCTTCCTGTTCTCGCCTTTGTTTTCTTAATCAACATAGCTGGGGTGGGGCAAGATTTCCCAGCCTTCGAACTGACTGCGGGATATTCCTTTGTCAATGTGCATCCCAACCTCGCCCCGATTACCAGCTTTAATGTGAATGGCGGCGGGGCTGCATTTGTTTACAACTTTACTTCCCTAATCGGCATTAAGGTGGACTTCATGGCGTACGACGCCGGCAGCGGCTTTCAGAATGACATCAAGAAGACTGGCTACTCCGGCTCGGCCACCGGCAACATCATTACCTACATGTTCGGTCCCCAGATCAAGAAGCACTCCGGCACGTTCCAGCCTTTCGGCGAGGCGCTTTTCGGCGCAGCCCACACCAACGCCTATGCCACGATTTTCAAGTCCCAGGGGCTGATCAATGGCAGTGGTGACAACAACGGCTTTGCCATGGAGTTCGGCGGCGGCCTGGATATACCGGTGGGGAAAACGATTCAGATCCGTCCCGTGGAGGTGGACTATCTGGCAACGCACTTTGGCTCGAATCACTTCAAGAACTACTCGGCGTGGCAAAACAACTTTAAGTATGTGGCGGGTGTCAATTTCACGTTTGGCGGGAAGTAGGAATTCCCGATCACTCCGAGGTGTCGGCTCGGTACTGCCGGACCGTGTAAAGCTCTAACTTAACCATTGCTTGCGGCTTTACGCCAATCGAGGAAAGGGACAGTTTATGAAGCATTGGCATCATACCCCAGCGGGTATGCAAAGTGTTCTGCTGAGATTCGTTCCTCAGCTTGAGTGAGGAACCAGGCGAATGAGTTTCTGCCGATAGGTCGTTGTTGAGGTAATGACGGCAGGTCGCCGCAATCTGGTTGTCGCAGTTATCGAGCAGGATTGGTGGTCCGTGATGCAAGTCAGCTGCGATATTCCTCTTCGCCAATTCGGCAACAAAGACGTTAAGATTTCCGCGCTGGGTACTTTCCCATCGATCCGCAGCAGGCGAAAACCATGGAGATGATGCAGGCGATCAAGAACATGGGCCATCCCTATCCAAAGTAGGATGAGGAGCCAGGTCAGGAATGGGTGATCGCAGGTCGGAAAGAGTCGGAGAGTAACACGTGCAACCGGAAATCGAGCAGCGGAAGAGAATGGCGGGTTTAGTGCCGCATCGGCCACTTGGTCGCACGGGCATCCAAGGTTCTGCCTTGGCATTGGGTGGCTACCACCTGGGTTCGGCGAGGAACCAGCAGGAAGTGAATGACATTGTTGCCAGAGCCATGGAGTCGGGCGTGAACTTCTTTGACAATGCGTGGGAATACCACAACGGCCACAGTGAGGAGGTAGTCGACCACCTCCGCTTTAGCAAACCAGAGAGGTATTCATAGGAACGCACTCGGAAGAGTCGCCCGACTCCCGCAGGATTCGATAGAGGCTGGATCGGCTGATTTGAAGGATCTCGGCCGCCCTCACCTTGTTCCCCTCCACGCTCTGGAGCACGGCGAGAACGTGCCGCTTGTTTATGTCAGCCAGCGGTGCCAGTATGGCACAGCCACTGCTCTCGCCACGAACTACGGTTTTCACGTAGGCGGGAAGATCACGAACGTCGATGCTTTCTCCGGCCATCATGCACGCGCGCCCAAGGACGTTCTCGAGTTCACGAATATTTCCAGGCCAAGAATGCTGTGACAGCACCGCTTGAGCTCTACGAGTTATGGTTGCGAGCGGTTTGTCAAATTCTCTCGCATACCGCTGAAGGATTTGCTGCTGAAGCACGAGCAAATCTTCCTTGCGGTCCACAAGCCTGGGCAGCTTGAGTTCGACCATGGAAATTCTGTAATATAAATCCTCCCGAAACTGGCCCTGAGACACCATCCTGCGGAGGTCGCGGTGCGTTGAGGCCACCATCCGGACGTCCACCTGACGCGACACCGAGCTGCCAACCCGGCGCACCTCGTGGTTTTGAAATACTCGCAGCAGTTTTGCCTGCATCGCCTGCGACATCTCTCCAATCTCATCCAGGAATAGCACGCCGCCATTCGCGGCTTCTACCAAACCGATGCGATCCTGGCTAGCTCCTGTGAAAGCCCCTCGGACATATCCGAACAGTTCGCTCTCAAGCAGTGTTTCTGCAACCGCGGCACAGTTACAAGCCACGAAAGACCCTTTGGCAGCCGGACTCTTTCGATGCAGTGCCCGCGCTGCCAGTTCTTTGCCCGTTCCCGTTTCGCCGGAAATCAACACGGTTCGAAAATGTGGGGCGATACGTCGTATGGTAGCGAAGACATCCTGCATCATCGGGCTTTGTCCCACCATCCCTTCAAATTCGGTCGAACGAAGGAGGTCCTCCTGCAGCCGTGCGCAATGTTTGCTCCGTCGTGCTTCTTCGACCAACCTGCCGACGCGTTCCCGTATCCGCTCAGCCGTAATCGGCTTCACCAGATAATCACATGCTCCTTTTTTAATTGCCTGTACCGCGGATTCGGGGTTGTAGTCGGCTGTCAGCATAGCTACATCGACGTCTGGATCGATCTGTAGAAGGCGATTCAGAACAAGCATCCCGTCGAGCTGGGGCATGTTTAGATCCAGCAGAATTACCGGGGGACGCCACTGCTGCATCATCCGGAGCCCTTCTTGCGGATCGGTCGTGGAGAGGAAATGCACTTCGTCAGAAGAAATCACTTCGCCTAGAAATTCTAGAAACGCTGCTTCATCGTCGATAGCCAGCACGGTGACTTTCGAATCGGAGAATTCAGCCTTGTTCCGCCGCTCTGCCACACTCATTGCAATACCTCCACCGAATTCGCACCCTAGTGGGATCAGCCGAGGGGGCAGCCTTCTCGCTAGGTCTCGAAGATCTTGTGCAATCTCTGGTCTAAATCGACTCTTCTGTATGGCTTGTGGATGAAGTAAGCTCCAGGGTCCAAGCGGCCCGCGCGGAACATGGTCTCAACGGTGTAGCCTGAGACAAACAGCACCTTCAGCGAGGAAGTCTTCTGGCGCAGCCGGCCGGCCAGTTCCCGGCCATCCATGTCCGGCATCACGACGTCCGTCATCAGCAAGTCGATAGGATCGGCGTATTGTTCGGCTATCCGGATGGCTTCCGAACCGTTGCGCGCCTGGAGAACCGTGCAGCCAAAACCCTGCAGCTGCAGGTTTGCAATCTCTCGCAATGCGGGGTCGTCCTCTACCAGTAAAATCGTCTTAGGTGCGAGCCTCCCCGACTTTAGATCCGACCCGTTGGGAGTTGCTACCTTAGTGCACCGCCAACTACACCGGGGAAGATACACTTTGAATGTCGTGCCGACTCCCATTTCGCTGCAGGCGCCGATGAACCCCCCGCTCTGTTTTATTATCCCGTAAGCCGCACACAACCCTAGACCTGATTCTTTTCCTGCCTGCATCGCCGTACCAAATGGCTCAAAGATGTATGGCACGGCTTCGGCACTAAAACCTGCTCCATTATCAGCAAGGCTGATCATCACATAGGGGCCCGGCGGCATCCCCGAGTACATTGCCGTGTCACATTCGACGAGGTCGACATTTTGCGTTTCAATCACCAGCCTGCCTCCATGGGGAATGGCGACCCTGGCATAGCCTGCCAGGTGCATCAGCACCTGATCAATCTGCGTAGGATCCGCACTGACCGTCCACAAGTTCGGACCCGGCCGCACAAGCAATTGAATGTCCTCCCCCAGCAATCGCCGCAGCAGACTGGCAACCTCCGCAATGTGTGCGTTTAGGTCCATCACAACCGTGTGGCGAGGCTGAAGGCGGCCAAAAGCCAGCAAGTGCGCCGTCATCGCAGATGCCTGATGGGCGACATCCTTGATCTTGGCAATTCTAGGCTGATTTGGGTCCGACGGCGTCAGCGTTTCCGCTATCACATCGCTGTATCCAATCACAACGGTCATCATATTGTTGAAGCTGTGCGCAATCCCGCCGACCAACCTAGCGATGGACTCCAAGTGTCGCGACTGCCACCGGTGAGATTCGAGTTGCTTCGTCTCGGTGACGTCAAGCAAGAACCCGTGCCATAGCACGCTTTCGTCCTGCTGACGTTGGGGCGAGGCATGTCCTTTGACCCAAATCAGCCCGCGTTGGGGGTCGTTCACACGGAACTCTTCATGCCACATCGTTAAGTTTCGGAATGAATCCGTGATCGCGGCATCCACCCGCGCGCGATCGTCCGGATGAATCATCGCCAGCAATTGCGCAGCGTCTAGCTCGGCAGTATCCGCAGGAGAACCAAGAATGTCGTGGAGGCGTGAACTGGCAAATGGCATGGTCGCAGATCCGTCCGGCCGCATGAGGTATGAGTAAATAGCCCCTGGAACCATACCGATAATGGTGGTCAATTGTTCTTCCCGGGCAGCTTTTTCGCGCAAAAGGCCCTCCATCTCTTTGCGCGCCTTAATGTCTTGAATCATTCCCTCATGTAGCACGACCTTGCCGTCGGTGTCGCGTATAGCCCGTACGTATCCCAGCACCCAGTTCTTGCTACCATCCCTACAAAGGATTTCGTATTCGTCTTGTAGAACAACGCCTTTCTTGAGTCCCTCTCTAAATCCTTGCAGCGCGGTGCGGTCGGCAAATAGCTGGTCTACACTCTGAACGGCCATCATGAACTGTTCCGGAGAATCGTAACCGCACATCCGCGCCAACGTCCGATTGACACTCACGGGCTGCCCCTCGGGAGTGATGTGGAAGATTCCAACAGCGGCATCCTCAAAAAGAGCGCGATACTTTGCCGCCGCTTGACCCAACCTATCTTCGGCGGCCTTAAGCTCCTCGATGTCCATTGCCGCTCCGACAACCCGCACCGGGGAACCGGCAGTGCCATAGAAAGCGCGTCCTGTCAGGGTCCGCCAGTGCAGGCTACCGTCCGGCCAGACCGCGCGATACGGAACCTCGAAAGCAGCGTCGCAATGAACAGCCCCCTCGACCGCCTTATGTATCGATGTCCGATCATCGGGATGAACCGGATTCATGAAAGCCTGAAAGGTTGTAGGAGAGTCCCCCGGCAATCCCATTTGCCTACTAACGGCGTGTGACCAAGTCATCTCGCCTGTCTCGAGATTCAAATCCCAGTATCCGATGTTGGCCGTGTCCAAAGCCAGGCGCATCCTTTCCTCGCTCTGGAGAAGCTCAGCCTTTATTTCTTGCTCTCGCGCATGAGACGCCCGTGGTTCCCTTTCATGCTCTTCTGGCGCGGCGATGCCTTCGACATTGGTCATGATCGCACCGATTTCATCCTGCTGGTTGCGAATAGGCGTTGACTACCGTCTTGTGTGCCAATCGGAATTCTTGTGCAGTCGGTGCACTTTCTTGCATCGGATGGTCGAAACCCGCAAGAACGTTGCACCACCTCACATTCGCTTCGGGCACATTTCTAGGTGGGAGGCTCCGGTTTGTTCGATGCAACACGTATCTTCCGTCCAGCCGAAACCGCGCTCGGCCGAACCATTCCACAGTTGGACGTTGCCTTCTAGATCGGACTGTAAGGCTGCAAGAGGTGAAAAACCGGACAAGTTCGGTTAACGATGGTTGAGGGCTATTGGGCAACTTGACCACTCCCTTAGCGGATCGGTACTAATCGAATCCAGTGAAACCGGGTTGGCCCGTATCAAGGAATATATTCTTCCTCGCATCTGAAGGGTATTATGAATTTACCCTTCGGTTATCGAACGACGTCCATCGTTGCAGGTCTTTGGCGGTACGACCGCCGATGGTCTCCGATACTTCGTCTTTATTGAACTTTCGCCCAGAAATACGGCGGCTGAATAATTCAGTACCGCCCTACGGGCGCTCCTCTGGATTGGAGGCGGCACTTTACGCACTTCATGCGGATCGAGGTCAATGCTCGCCATCGGCCAGATGGGGTAGACAAAGTTGCTTCTATAAAGTGTACAAGTCTCAACCTCACTGAAAATACCGAATCCTCTTTGAGATCCTTCCTACACTTTCACCTTACAAATTTAACCTCGCCCTAATGTGAGCGTCAGTGATCCTAATCACCACTTAATGTTTGCCCAATACCACCATGAACGTGCTACCAGCAGTGGATCGCGGTGCTCCCGAGAATGCACATTCCACCGCTAACGGTGGCGGAATTCCATCCCTTCTGCAAAGCGAGGCGCCGACCGGTAACCCCTGCGACCACTTTCAGAGCTTCTTTGCCGCAATTCCCTGCTGGAAATGGTGGTCACATGTGCCAATCCTATACAGTATCCCGGGAAGAAGCAGTCCTCTTCATCGGGGGTCCACCGCAGCCCTAAAGCAACCGTTCTAAGCTATTGATAATACGATATCTTAGCTGCCCTTATCGTGGGCTGCTTTGGACGGTCACATGCTGAACTTGAGTCCGGACGTGATCGTCTGCTTGGGAGTTTGCGGGAGGGATGCCATGTGGAGCCTGTCGGAGCACACCGCAGTTGTGCCCCCTCCTAATCTGAGTGAAAGTCGCACGAATATCTTAGTTGCTGATGGGGACGACCACTATCGGCAGCTGTATTCCGATTTGCTGCAGTCCGAGGGATTTGAGACGTTTTGTGCCAAGGACGTCGATCAAGCCTTGACAGTTTTGCGTCAAGGCCACATTGACTTGGCCTTGGTTGATGGGACGATGCCAAAGACAAACGGAATGACCATATGCCGGGAATTGAGGAGCAATCCCGAGACCCGACTGATTCCTATACTGCTCTTCAGCAGCCGGAAGTCCACTCATGGCTACGAGATGAAAATCGAGATGGGCGCAGATGCTGATGCATTCTTGGTGAGACCCAAGAGTGGCACTGAATTGATCACCCAGGTAAACGCACTGCTCGAGAGGAAGCACTTATCGGATGACGTCGAAACGATTGAGAAACTGCTGCTTACTTTGGCACAGGTTGTAGAAGCAAAGAATCCCTACACGGCCGGACACGGTCACCGAGTGAGCCGGACCGCATTATCGTTGGCCGTTCATATCGGTTTGTCTTCGGAAGACCAGGAATTGGTTCGGCGTGGGGCATTACTGCACGACATCGGCAAAGTGGGCATTCCCGACGACATCTTGTTGAAACTGGGCGTGCTGGAAGGTGACGAAAGGGCCATCGTCAAGTCGCATCCGCTTCTGGGGGAGCGTATCTGCGCTCCCATAGATTCATTCCGTCCTCTGCTGCAAATCATTAGAAACCATCACGAGCGACTAGACGGCAGTGGATATCCAGACGGCCTCCGAGGGAGTCAGATCCCCATTTTGACCCGCATCGTGTCCGTGGCAGATGTGTTCGACGCCCTCACCACCCGCCGACAGTATCGCGATAGCTTTTCTCGGACGCAGGCGATCCAGCAGATCCGCCGCGAGGCCGAGCGAGGCTGGTGGGACCTAGACGTTCTCCATGCGCTTGAAGAATCGATGGCGAAGCCTCCAGCTAGGCACGCCATGTGAAAGGCAGAACGGTGCGCTAACTCATGTTGACTCAAGGGACTCGCAAGAGCAGCAATCGAGACGGGGGAGACCACATGATCACGCTGCACGACGAAGCTCGACGCGGGTATGCGTACGGCCAGCCATGGGATTACCTGACGCGAAGGCAGCAACTTCCGCCCGAGCGCCGGACGACTGGAAGCAGATTGTTGCGTGGAAAATATGATCATTGGTCCAATCACAATGAGAAAAGCATCGCTATGAAAACCGCCAAGAAACCAGCGGCGAAAGATCCGGTTTCGGGGAATGGGAACGGCCACGTANNTCATCCGCAAGCGGGCCTATGAGCTCTATGAGCATCGCGGATGTGCTGACGGTATGTGGCGGGTGTCAATTTCACGTTTGGCGGGAAGTAGGAATTCCCGATCACTCCGAGGTGTCGGCTCGGTACTGCCGGACCGTGTAAAGCTCTAACTTAACCATTGCTTGCGGCTTTACGCCAGTCGAGGGGGACAGTTTATGACGCATCGGCATAAGGTCAAAGTGGAAGAGGGCGGCGAGAAGGCCATTGAGGACGCCCGCCGCGCGCAATTGAAGAAGGAAGTATCGAAGCGACTGGGTCAACCGGGCGCCATTGCCGATCTGGTGAGGGCTCAGGTCGTCCGTTTAGGGTTTACGCCTCAGGAGGTTCACGCCGAGATGTTTCGGCAATCGCAGGGCTAATCGATGTTAGCCGTCGTTTCGAGATGAGTGGCCGATATAGTGTTGGAACCAGGCCAGCGGCGCAGGGTTCCCGAGGGCAACCTATTCAACTTGCCCAGACACTATGCTGCTCGGAACAGAACGCACAGATGAGGCCGCGGAGTATGGCTGCAAACTACCTAGTGACTAAGGAGAACAGATGAAAGCAGTTCGGGTGACGAAGTTTTCTGAGTGGTGGACATTGGCGCTACTTATCGTTGTCGTACTCATCACTAAGCTGGGATCGGCCCAAGCGAAAAAACCGAACATCATCATTCTGATGACCGACGACGTAGGCTGGATGGATCTCGGAGTGTACGGTGGCGGTGCAGATCGCGGAGCGCCCACACCCAACATGGATCGTCTTGCCAACGAAGGCATGCGCTTTACCGACTATTACGCACAGCCTACCTGTACCTTGGGACGGCTAGCAGTGATGACCGGCCGCGAGCCGGTTCGTTCTGGCATTCTCAATGTATTCATACCCGGCGACCCGAATGGCATCAGCAAGGCCGAAATCACCCTTCCACAGTATCTAAAGAAGGCCGGCTATCACACCATGCAGACGGGTAAATGGCACCTTGGCGACAAGCCCGAGTACTATCCCACCCAACATGGCTTCGACGAGATGCACTTCATGTTGCCGTATTACGGAAACGTCTACACCTACGATGACACCAGCTTCTATCCCGACTTTCCCACCAACGATCCGGAGTTCATGGCGTATTGGAGCAAGATGAATCTGAAGATGTGGGAGCAGAATCCCGGGGAGAAGCAAGCCACCGCGATGATCGATGGCCGTGAATTCCGCACTGCAGAGCTGAAGCTGATCGACCAATGGCAAACCGACTATGTCATCAAGTGGATCAAGCAGCATGCTAAAGATAGTGAGCCCTTCTTTATCGATCTTAATTTCATGCGCATGCACAATCCAACCGTTGTTCCCGACGAAGACGCGCGTAAGTCGCCGGGCCAGTTTCCCTACACCGATGGATTAATGATTCTCGACCGGCAAGTCGGTCAGGTCATGGCCGCGCTGAAAGAAGCTGGGATTGACGACAACACCATCGTCGTCTGGACCACCGATAACGGCGCCTGGATCGACACCTGGCCTGATGCCGGCGAAACTCCCTTCCGGGGCGAGAAGAGCAGCACCTTCGAGGGCGGCTTCCGGGTTCCGGCCATGGTCCGTTGGCCGGGGCACGTTCCGGCAGGCGCGGTTAGCCACGACATCTTCTCCTGCATGGATTGGTATCC
>PLBD01000600.1 GCA_003135315.1 Acidobacteriaceae bacterium
GCCAGCATCACATTCATGATCACCACGCCGCCGATCACCAGGAAGATGGAAACCAGTCCCACCATGCCTGAGGCCAGCGTGCCAGTCAGGCTCTTCCACAGCCCCATCAAGCTGTCGCTGGCAAGGATGCCGAAGTTGTCGTCGTCGTTCGGGCCCAGGTGACGGCGGGCGCGCAGCAGCACGCGAGCTTCCTCCTGAGTCCGAGCCAGCCACTCCGGTCCGCGCGTCTGAACGTTGATGTGCAGCGAAGTGTTGCGGCCATAAATCTTCAGCCAGGTTTCGACGGGGATGTAGACAAAGTTGTCCTGCGACTGGCCCAAAGTGTTGCCGATTCGCTTGGCCACGCCGACGATCTGAAATTCCTGGCCGTCAATGGTCAGGATTTTGCCCAAGGGATCGGAGTTGGGAAACAGCTTGTCGCGGACATCGGCGCCGATCATGCAAACCATGTCGCGATGCTCATTGTCGCTGTCGGTCATGTAGCGGCCGGTGGCGACCTCTTCCACGTCCATATCGCCGATGTTGGCGGTCACCCCACGCAGCTCGACTTGTTCCATGCTCTGCCGTTCGGTGCGGAGATTAGCTATGCCATTGGCCTGCACGCCTACAGCTTTGGGCAGCTTCAGGTTGTCGCGTAGTGCCTCGTAGTCCTGCCAGGTGATGTCGCGATTGCGCCGTGTAGCCTTCAGCAGTTCTTTGCTGTCGCTAATGATAGGAAACTTCAAAACCAGAAAAACGTTTGAGCCCAGATTGGCGATGCGGGTGGCGAAGTACACGTTCATCCCGTTGATGAGCGCAATCACCAGGATGAGCGTCGAAACCGACAGAATCACGCCCAGCAGCATGAGGAAGGAACGTAGCTTGTGGGCACGCATGGTCTGCAGCGCAATAATGACCGGCTCACGCATGAAATGCTGGTGCGTAAGTCGCCGTGGCTGCGAGGCTGCTGTCATGTAAAGTGAGTGAAGGGGCCCTGGAACCATTCTACCCATCGCGGGCGAATCCGTCCGGGTGGTAATACGGACGAGCGTGCCCGAAAGTTGCACCCGACGAGGGGCTTGTGGGTGGGAACCAGATATGTCCGGGTCGGCTGGGGCAGCGCGTCTCACCTTACGCCCAGTGGCGCGTCAATACTGTGGCGCGTCAATACTGAGGAATAGGGAGGACGCGACGCGCATTTCAGGCTGCTCCCAAATCTGGACAAGGCGGGTGGCCAACATTAGTTTTTTGGCAAGTCTTTTGCCCCGTTTCCTTTAGCTGCGAGTTACAATCGGTAGCGTGCCGGAATTTCTAAATCCGGCAGCCGAAGGCAGCATCTAACTCTCCAGGGAAGACTTGACGGAACTAGACGGCTGGATCAGGGCTTCCTGGGCACGGGATACGTGTCTGCCCCTCTCAACAGGAGTTTTCAGTGAATTCGACGGTCAAAACGGTCGTTTTCTGGCTCGTAATCGTGCTCTCCGGCGTGCTGCTGTGGCAGGTCGTGAAGGGCGCGAACTCGGGCGCAAAAGAACGCGACATTACCTTCTCAGAGTTTCTCACCAATGTGGACCAGGGCAACGTCAGCGAAGTGACGATTGTCGGCCAGGAGGTCCGCGGCAAGTTCAAGAACGATAAAGCGGGCTTCCATACCACCATCATGGCCGGCTATACGGACATGGTGAAGGAACTGCGCGACAAGAACGTCAACATGACAGTAAAGGACGCGCAGGCCGGCGGCTGGCCCTCATGGCTGCTGAATCTGGCGCCGTTTGTCCTGCTGGGCGCGCTGTGGTTCATCATGATCCGCCAGATGCAGACGGGCGGCAACAAAGCCCTGTCGTTCGGCAAGAGCCGCGCCCGCTTGCTCTCCATGCAGCAGAAGAAGGTGACGTTTAAGGACGTTGCCGGCGTGGATGAAGCCAAGGAAGAACTGAAGGAGATCATCGAATTCCTGCGCGAGGCGCAGAAGTTCCAGAAGCTGGGCGGCCGCATTCCCAAGGGCGTACTGCTGGTCGGACCTCCGGGAACCGGCAAGACCTTGCTGGCGCGCGCGGTGGCCGGCGAAGCCAATGTGCCATTTTTCAGCATCTCCGGTTCAGACTTTGTGGAGATGTTCGTCGGCGTGGGCGCAAGCCGCGTCCGCGACCTGTTCGAGCAAGGCAAGAAGAACGCGCCCTGCATTATCTTCATCGACGAAATCGACGCTGTTGGACGTCACCGTGGCGCTGGCCTCGGCGGTGGACACGACGAGCGCGAGCAGACGCTGAACCAGTTGCTGGTGGAAATGGACGGCTTCGAGTCGAACGAAGGCGTCATCCTGATTGCCGCAACCAACCGTCCTGACGTTCTCGATCCGGCGCTGCTGCGCCCGGGCCGTTTCGATCGCCGGGTGGTGGTCTCGCGTCCCGATGTTCGCGGTCGCGAAGAGATTCTGCGCGTTCACACCCGCAAGATTCCTATCAGCGACGACGTCGATCTTGGCGTCCTGGCTCGCGGCACACCGGGATTTTCCGGCGCCGATCTGGCCAACATGGTGAACGAGGCCGCGCTGAGTGCCGCGCGCCAGAACCGCAAGACGGTGCTGATGTGGGACTTCGAGCAGGCCAAGGACAAGGTCCTGATG
>PLBD01000578.1 GCA_003135315.1 Acidobacteriaceae bacterium
CGCGGTCTTTTTGATACGCGACCAGCGAGTCCGAAACCCCGCGAAAAGCCTGCTGAATGGTCTGCCGGTAAACCAGCAGCATTTCCTGCTTTTGTGCTTCGCTATACCTCACGCCGGACTTGATCCTTCCGCCGGAAAAAATGGGTTGAATTAGAGTGCCTCCGAATGCCCACAATCCGGCCGGACCGGTAAACAGGCTCGTCAGGGCGGAGCTGGCGTATCCGGCGTTCCCGGTCAACGAGATGTTCGGGTAATACGCGGCTTTGGCGACGCCGATCTGTGCGTTCGCAGCGATGAGCTGCTGCTCGGCCTGGCGGATGTCGGGCCGCCGTTCCAGCACTTCGGAAGGAAGTCCGGCCGGCACCTCTGGCGCATGCGGTTGTTCGGTCAGCGGCAGGCCGCGCGCTATGGGCCCGGGGTTGTTTCCGAGCAACGTGCTGAGGTAGTTCTCCTGCTGCTCGATGCGCCGCTCCAGATCAGGAATGTTCTCGGCGGCGGTGGCTACCAACTGCTCCGCTTGGCGGACATCGATCATCGTCCCGGCGCCCCCGTCAGCCAGCGTCTGCGTCAGTTTCAGAGATTCCTGACGAGCCACCAGCGTTCGGCGCGAGATCTCCAGCTCCAGGTCCAGAGCGCGAAGCTGGAAGTACGACGCCGCGACATTACTGACCAGCGTGGAGGTGACGTATTCCCGCGCCCAGCGCGCCGCAAGCAGGTTTGCCCGCGCTGCTTCCGTTGCGCGGCGGTACTTGCCCCAGAAATCCAGCTGCCAATTGAAACTCGCCGCAGCCACGTTGAAGCTGGTATCCGTGTTGGGAGTAAGTGTAGTTCGCGGGATATCTGCATTGATGGCCGCAGCTCCGGCCGATAACGTGGGCAACTGGTCGGCGCGCGTGATCCCCAATTGCGCCTGGGCCTTCAGGATCCGCGCTGCCGCGATGTTCACATCGTAATTGTTCTTCAGCGCGGTCCGGATGAGCTCCTGCAGCTGCTGGTCTTGGAAAACCTCCCACCACTTTTCCTCGCCGAACGACTGGGCAGCAGACCGCTTGGTCTGTTCTTCGCTGGATTGGCTGGTAGCCTGTGGCGTCTCCTGCGAAGGTGCGGCGCCACGATACCCGCCGGGAACATCCACTGTTGGCCGTTTGTAATTAGGACCTACGGTACAGCCCACGGTTAACAGAGTCGCAATCAAAAGCGCGCTAAGTGCCTTCATTTAGTCTCCCTCCACAGGCGCCGGCAGCGCTATTGCGGGAAGCGGCTCTGTCTCATGCTTGCCGAACCCAGTCACGCGTTCCACAAGCACGTACAGCGCCGGGATGATAAAGATGGCGATGCCAGTAGCTGCCAGCATTCCGCCGATTACGGCAGTGCCCATGATTTGCCGTCCGACTGAACCCGCGCCCGTCGCGATGAACAAGGGCACGCAGCCAAGAACGAATGCGAACGATGTCATCAGGATGGGCCGCAATCTCAGTCGCGCGCCTTCCAACGCGGCGTCCACCACCGACTTGCCTTGAACTTCGTGTTGCTCCTTGGCAAACTCCACAATCAGGATTGCGTTTTTGGCCGCCAACCCGATCAGCATCACGAGTCCGATCTGCGAGTAAACGTCGTTGTCGATCTGCACCATGAAAGCTGGGAAGATCATCCCGAGCACGGTGCGGCGCAGCCACAGCAGTCCGAAGGCGCCGGCCACCGCGACGGGCGTGCTTAGCAGGACACTGAACGGTAGCGACCAGCTTTCATACAGTGCCGCAAGAATGAGGAAGACGAATAGCAGCGAAACCCCGAAAATAACTCCCGATGGGATACCCTCCCGTGCTTTTTGCTCTTGCCGGGACATGCCCATGTAATCGAAGCCCATCTCCGGCGGCATCGTCTGGTGGAACACATCTTCCAGCGCCGCGGTGGCCTGATCGGAGCTGTAGCCGGGAGCAGCGCTGCCGATGACTTGCGCCGCCGAATACTCGTTGAACCGCATCTTGAACTCGGGCCCGTAGCGCGACTCGAAGCGAGTCAGAGCGGATAGCGGCACCATCTCGCCCTTGTTGTTGCGCACATAGAACTGTCCTGCGTTGTCGAGGTTGGAGCGGTACGGAGCTTCTGCTTCCACGCGCACCTGCCAGGCGCGACCGAAGTCGTTGAAGTAGTTGACGAATAAACCGCCCATGAAAGCCTGAAGCGTGTCATAGACATCGCTGAGCTTGACGCCCTGCTTCAGCACTTTCTCCTTATCCACATTCACGAACTTCTGCGGCGTGCTTGGTATGTAGGTCGTGGTGACCATACCAATTTCAGGCCGTTTGCGGGCGGCTTCGAGAAACTTGTTCAGGTTGTTCACCAGGAATTCGGAATCCTTTCCCGCGCGGTCTTCCAGTACGAACTGGAATCCACCTGAGGTGCCGACTCCCGCGATCGCTGGTGGAGAGAAGGCGAACACAGTGCCTTGGGGCAGCGTGAGGAGCTTCAGGTTCAACTTCGCCTTGATCACCTGGAACTGCTCCTCCATTGTCTTGCGCTCTTCCCATGGCTGGAGCGTCACCCAGAAGAACGCGTTATAGCTGGTGCGGGTGAGGCTAAGGAGACTGAATCCCATAACCGTGCTCGTGTACTTGACCCCAGGCGTGGACTTCAGGACAGCTTCCACCTCGCGGGCTGCGTCCGACGTGGCTTGAAGCGACGACGCTTCGGGCAACTGCATCTGGATGTACATGTATCCCTGGTCTTCGTCGGGCAGGAAGCTGGAGGGCAGCACTTTCCCGCAGAAAACGGCGACCGCCGCAAACGCTGCTACTGCTACCAGAGCAACTGCGCCCTTCCGAATCAACCCGTGGCACGCCCGCACATACAGATTGGTGCCACTATCAAACTTACGGTTGAACCAGGCGAAGAACTTCGCCAGCGGGCCATGAGTCTTTTTCTTGGGCCGGAGAAACAACGCTCCAAGCGCCGGGCTCAAGGTCAGGGCGTTGAAGGCTGAAATGATGACGGAGATCGCGATAGTCAGTGCAAATTGCTGATAGAGCCGCCCGGTAATACCCGGAATGAAGACCGTGGGCACGAACACCGCTGACAATACCAGGGCTATACCAATCACCGGCCCACTCAGCTCCTGCATTGCCTTGCGAGCAGCTTCCTTCGGGGTCAAGCCTTCTTCGATGTGGTGCTGTATGCCTTCGACTACGACTATGGCATCGTCCACCACCAGGCCGATTGCCAGCACCAATCCAAACAACGATAGGGTATTCACCGAGAAACCGAATAACGGAAACACGGCGAAGGTAGCGATCAGCGAGACCGGCACTGCGCACATGGGAATGATCGTCGCCCGCCAGTCTTGCAGGAAGATGTAGACGACGATGACTACCAGGACGAAAGCTTCCAGGAGAGTTTGCACGATCTCGTGCATGCCTGCCCTAACCGCGTCGGTCGTGTCCAATGTCACGGCGTAGTCCACGTCCGCCGGGAAGCGCTCTTTCATTTTGGTCATCAGCTTCCGCACGGCTTTGGCAGCTTCCACCGCGTTGGAACCGGGCAACTGATAGATGCCGAGAACCGCGGCCGGCTGACCATTCAGTCGCGTGACCCAGCTATAGTCCTGCGAGCCCAATTCGACCCGGGCCACGTCCTTCACCCGCACCACGCCGCCATCAGCGTTTTCACGCACAACGATATCGTCGAACTCCTCCGGCGTCCGAAGCCGGCCTTGCGCTCGTACCGCATACGTGAACTTTTGGCCGTCGGCGGCTGGCTCGCCGCCCACTTGGCCGGCGGGATTCACTGTGTTCTGCGATTGCACGGCATTGGCAACCTCGTTCACCGTAATGCCCAATTTCGCGAGCTGATCGGGTTTCACCCACAGGCGCATCGCATACTCGCCGATCCCGTAGATTTGTACCTGACCCACGCCGTAAGAGCGCGCAATCGGGTCTTTAAGGTTGATGTAGCCGTAGTTGGATAGGAATGTCGCGTCGTGACTGCCCTTCGGCGAATACAACGCGACCAGCATCATCGGCGAGGTCAGGGATTTCTTCACGTCGATGCCGATCTGGTTGACCACGGGAGGAAGCTGACCAATAGCCAATGCCTGGCGTGATTGGGTGAGGATGAGATCCATGTTGGCGTCGGTCTTGAGGTCAAAATCGACCATCAGCGTTGAACTTGAGTTGTTGGTCGAGTTCAGCGAGTACATGTAATCCATGTTGTCCACGCCATTGATCTGCTGCTCGATCGGCGTGGCTACGGCCTTCTCCATGGTCTCGGCGTCAGCACCCGGGTAAAGCGCCTGCACGCGTATCTCGGGGGGAGCGATGTCCGGAAACTGGGCGACCGGCAGGCTGACGATGGTAATCGCGCCGATGATCACCATGAGGATCGAAATAACGATGGCGACGATGGGACGCCGTATGAAAAATTCAGACATGACTACCGTGCCTCCGCCTCAACATTCACGCTTTTGGGAACCACTGGAGTTCCGTCCTTCACCTTGCTTACGCCTTCAACCACAACCTGGTCGCCCGACGTCACGCCATCTTCGATGACCCACATCGTGCCTACTTTTTCGCCTGCCTTAACCGGGCGGATAATGGCCTTGTTGTCGGGGCCGAGAAGCGCGACCTCGTAGCCGCCCTGGATTTCCTTCACCGCGCT
>PLBD01000437.1 GCA_003135315.1 Acidobacteriaceae bacterium
AAATTGGTAATCGCCTCCCGGAACAGTACGAAGTTAAGGGCAGCGATTTGATTCGGCCCGGCAACAAAACCAGCCGCCGCCGTTTGACGTTCATGAGGCGAGCGCTGGAACTATGTTTGAAATTCGACGGACAAGGATTTGCGGTCATATTCAGGAAGAACCCCGTCAAGCCCACCCCGAAGAATTCCCAATACAACATGGGCCTTCAATACGGGGTTGAGAGATTCGACCATTTCTTAGACGAGATAGCAGGAGGGTTGAATCCAAGATTTAAGCCCTATGATGCACAAGGAATCATAGTGGCCGACAGCAGAATGAAGAATCTCGATATGAATGTGGCAATTTCCCACCTGTCATTCATTTTCGGAAACCCCCTTGGGCAGCAATGCCAGAGGATTATCGAGGCCCCGACGTTCACATTCTCCGAACTGTCGGTCGGTGTTCAACTCGCAGATATTTTCGCGGTCTCAATATATTCTCAATTCTACCGAAAGGTGTGCACTGGAATCACTGGCTCGTTAGACTATTCGCATCTGGCTTTCGTTGACGATTACCTCCGCGATCTCCAGTGGCAAGCACAGAGAGCTTATAACGGATATTTCATGCGTGGCTATCGCTACCTTGACCACAGCGTTCCGCCATAGCCCATTGCGTAAAGTACATACTTCCGTTACCTCTTACCTCGGCGTCGAGCACGCCCAAAGGGCTTTCGGTAGTGATGCTGCATCACTACCGGGCTTTCTACGAAACTGCGCTTCCAAAAGCTTTGCGTCAGGGGGGGCACGACTTCAGTCGTGCCGATAAGCCCCTTATTTTGTCATTCCGAGCAGGCTTCAGCCCGCGAGGAATCTGCTGTTTCGACTTTTTCCGCAGCCGATTCAGGCGTGCAGAAGCAAGCACATCAGGAAGCTGCTGAGGTAAACCACGCCGGGGTGTCATGTCGGCGGATGCCCCCGCCACATGCGCCAATCGTGACTCTGCTTTAAGATGGCGTCGATGGCCTCCGCCGTCCAACTCGCCTCGCTGCGCCGCGCCGCCCGCTACAACGTGCTGGCGACCGCAGGCCTTGCGATGGTCGCGATCTTCGTGGTCTGCGCACTGTTCGCTCCCTGGCTGGCGCCGCAGGACCCGTCGCACATCGATTTGCCACAGCGGTTGATGGGCCCATCCGCCTCGCACTGGTTCGGCACCGATGAACTGGGCCGCGACATTCTCTCCCGCATCATCTACGGCGCGCGCATCTCCATGCTGGTCGGCAGTTGCGTCGTCGCAACCTCGCTCACGCTGGGACTCATCTTCGGCTCCATCGCCGGCTATTACGGCGGCATCACCGACCGCCTGCTCAACGTAGTCGTGATGAACGCCTTCATGTCGTTTCCTGGAATCCTGCTGGCCATCGCCTTCGTCGCATTTCTCGGCCCGGGCATCTTCAACCTGATTTTCGCGTTGTCACTCGGCGGATGGGTGGGCTATGCGCGCCTGGTTCGCGGACAGGTGCTGGTGGTGCGCGAGCGCGAATTCGTGGAAGCGGCGCGAGCGCTTGGCGCCAGTGATGCGCGAATCATCGTCCGCCACATCCTGCCCAACATCATTCAGCCCGTCATCGTGCAGGCGGCGATCGGCATGGCAGGCGCCATCCTCGCCGAGGCAACCATGAGCTTTCTGGGACTCGGTGTTCCGCCTCCGACGGCGAGTTGGGGCTCCATGCTGAACGACGCCCGCTCTCACCTCTTCGACTCGCCGCATCTGGTCCTGTTTCCCGCCGCTGCTGTCATGCTGGCCGTGCTTTCGTTCAACTTCATCGGCGACGGCCTGCGCGACTACCTCGATCCCCGCGCGCGGATTGAAGTGGGCTTGTAGCGGGCGGTCTACCCGGCTTTGAACGGATTGACCATTCGGACCCCGAACTGCCTGAAATCCGCCTCCTTCCTCGTGGCAACAATCAAATCGTGGACCCGCGCCGTTGCGGCGATCATGGCGTCCTCCAGCAATTTATCCGGTTTGCGGTCCATCAGCCGTCCCCATTCACGAAAACATCGCGTGTCCATGGCAAGTATCTGAGAGGAGGCTGCCAGATTATCGACCCACGACTCAATTTCGCCCGCTTTCGATGTGTCTCGGTGCCTGATCTGCTCAATCCCCGCCTGCAGTTCGCCCATGGTTACTGCAGACAGAAATAACTGCTCCTCGTTCTGATCCTTGAGCCAGGCGACGACCCCGCCGTGCGGACGCGGCTTTCGCAGTTCAGAAACCACGTTGGTGTCCAGGAGGTATCTGTTCATTCGAACTCCAGGACTGGCCGTCGGCGCAGCTTGTGCCGCTCGCCAACGAGGTTTTCGAAACGAGTTTCGGGTGCCAGCAACAATGCCTTAAGACCGGGCTGTGCGGCTTTCTGCAAGCGCTTCCATTCCTTAATCGGCACCATAACAGCGGTCTCGACTCCACGCCGCGTGACCACTTGCGGTCCCTTCTTAATGGTTGCATCCAAAAACTCGCTGAACCGTGCCTTCGCGTCCTGAACTTGCCATGAACCCATGCCCATCCTCCGGAAAAACAATATTACTGACTAGTCAAATAACTAGTCAACCTATGACTCGAATACCGGGCGGCTGGGAAGTCGCCCCTGCGCGTGCACGAAACTGCTCTGGTGGACCCTCGCGGTGCGGCTGGCGGCTTCCTGCCAACTGCCCAATGCGCGCGTGCCCCACCCTCGTCGCCTCTTTGGCGACGGGATGGGAACTGCTAACATCCAATCATCATGCCAACAACCGAAACCGCAATCCTCGGCGGCGGATGCTTCTGGTGCGTCGAGGCCGCCATTAAACAGCTTCAGGGCGTTGAATCCGTACGCTCCGGATACATGGGTGGACGCACCGCCAATCCTACGTACCAGCAGGTCTGCTCCGGCAAGAGCGGCCATGTCGAAGTGGCCGAGGTCACCTTCGATCCTGCGGTCATCACCTTCAGCGATCTGCTGCACGTTTTCTTTACCCTGCACGATCCCACTACGCTGAATCGCCAGGGCAACGACATGGGCGAGCAGTACCGCTCGGTCATCTTCTACCGCGACGAAGCCCAGAAGAAAACCGCCGAGGACGTGATTGCCGAGCTGACTCGCGATAAAGTTTTCGCCGATCCGATCGTCACCGCCGTCGAACCCGCCTCCACCTTCTACGTTGCCGAGGACTACCATCAGGATTATTTCGCCAACAATCCCAATCAGTCCTATTGCGCCTACGTCGTCGCGCCCAAGGTGAAAAAGATCCGCGAAAAATACGCGCAGCGGCTCAAAGCCTAAGCTCTTCTTCACCACGGAAGTACGGAAATCACGGAGGAAATCTCTTAAATAGATCGCTCTCCGTGTGTAATCAAAAGCCACGCACAGTCGGCGACTCGCAGGAAGTTTTTGAAACAAAATTCTCCGTGATTTCCGTGCTGGAGCCTGCCCTGAGCGAAGCCGAAGGGTGGTGAACAACTCTCTTCCCGAACCCGCTATAATAAGAAGTTTCGGCACCCTGTTTTGTCCGAATCTGTGAGGCTGCCGGAATGCAAGGCCATGTCGAACGAGAGCATCATCGTACGCGGAGCGCGCGTCCACAACCTGAAGAACATTGACTTCGAGATCCCGCACAACCAGTTGACGGTGGTGACCGGCGTCAGCGGAAGCGGCAAAAGCTCGCTGGCCTTTGACACCATCTACGCCGAGGGNNGCGCCGCTACGTCGAGTCGCTCAGCGCCTACGCCCGCCAGTTCCTCGAGCGCATCGAGAAGCCTGACGTCGATGTCATCGACGGCATCGCACCGGCCGTCGCCATTCGCCAGAAAAACACCACGCGCAATCCGCGCTCCACCGTCGCCACCGCAACCGAAATCTACGACTACCTCCGCCTGCTTTACGCGCGCGTGGGCCGCACCTACTGTTTGAACTGTGGGCAGGAAGTAAAGAAGGACACCGTCGACGAGGTGACCGACCGCATTCTCGCGCTCGGTGAAGGCACGCGCGTGCAAGTGTTCTTTCCCTTGCAGCCTCCGCCCAAGCCCTCAGAACCCGAGAAAACAAAGGGCCGCCGCACCAGCAAGAAGAAGTCGGTCAAAGCGCCCGCCGACGGTTCTTACCTGAAGGAACGGCTGTTCGAACTCCGCAAGCGCGGCTACAACCGTCTTTATCAGAACGGTCAGATCGTCGAGTGCTCCACTCCAGAATCGCTACTTGATCTCAACTTCGCCGAACCGGTGCTGGTGCTGATCGACCGCATCTCTGTCTCTCCCGATGCTCGCCTGCGCATTGTTGACTCCATCGAGCAAGGCTATCGCGAAGCCGGTGAAGTGCTGTTCGAAACCGCCCCACGAGATGGCGAGACCGCACAGACACTACGCTTCTCGCAGCGTTTCGAATGCAAACAATGCAATATTCGCTATGAAGAACCCGAGCCGAGGCTGTTCTCGTTCAACAATCCCTTCGGCGCGTGCCCTCGCTGCCAGGGCTTCGGCAACANNATCGAGCCCTGGACCAAGCCCAAGTACAAACCGCTGGCCACCGAGATGCGCCGTTTTGCCCGCGCCGCGAATGTTCCGCTCGACGTTCCCTGGCAAGACCTCACGCCCGATCACCAGAGCTTCATCATCAGCGGCGACGGAAAATTCTGGGGCGTTCGCGGCTTCTTCGAGCACCTCGAGCGCAAGAAGTACAAGCTGCACGTGCGCGTCTTCCTCAGCCGCTATCGCGGGTATTCGGTGTGTTCGGAGTGCAGCGGCCTGCGGCTGCGGCGCGAAGCGCGTCAGGTAAGAGTCGGAGGCAAGGACATCTGCCAGGTGACGGCGATGACCGTGGAAGAGGCGACGCGCTTCTTCTCCCAGGTGGAGTTGTCGCGCCAGGAGGCCGACATCGCGGGGAAACTGCTGGAAGAAATCAACGACCGGCTGCGCTACTTGAACGACGTCGGGCTGGAATACCTTACGCTCGACCGGCTGTCCTCAACGCTGTCAGGCGGCGAGGCGCAACGCATCCAACTCGCGACCTCGCTCGGCTCGCGTCTCGTCGGCACGCTGTACGTCCTCGATGAACCTTCCATCGGCCTGCACAGTCGCGATACTGCGCGGCTCATCAAGATCCTGCACGACCTGCGCGACCTGGGCAACACGATTCTGGTGGTGGAGCACGATGCCGAGATCATGCGCTCAGCCGATAGGGTCATCGATCTGGGTCCCGGTGCCGGCGAGAACGGCGGCCGCTTGATCGCCGCTGGAACGTACGACGAGATCCGGCGCAATCCGGCGTCGCTCACTGGACGTTATCTGAATGGTGAGTTGCGCATCCAGTATCCCGCGGTGCGGCGAACGGGCACCGGCCGGAACATCACGCTGACCGGCGCTCGTGCCCACAATCTGAAGCGGGTCAACGTCGCCATTCCGCTGGGCATGCTGGTTTGCATCACCGGGGTGTCGGGCTCGGGCAAATCGACGTTGGTGCACGACGTACTCTACAACGCGCTGGCCGCCGAGAAAGGCCAGGTCACCGGCGGACCCGGCGCCGAGGTCGAGCATGTGGAAGGCGGGGAGTGGATCGACGAGGTCGTGCTGGTCGATCAGTCGCCCATCGGACGGACGCCGCGCTCCAATCCGGTGACCTACATCAAAGCCTTCGACGCCATCCGCGAGCTGTTCGCCTCGCTGCCCGAGAGCGAGAAGCGCGGCTACACGCCGGGTCATTTCTCCTTCAACATCCCCGGCGGCCGGTGTGAGGGTTGCCAGGGCGACGGCACTGTCACCGTCGAAATGCAGTTTCTCGCCGATGTGGAATTGGTCTGCGAGGAGTGCAAGGGCACGCGCTACAAGCCGGAGGTCCTCGAAGTTCGATATCACGGCAAGAACATTCACGATGTACTGGATCTCACCATAAAGGAAGCTCTGCATTTCTTCTCCGGCGTGCCCAAGATCGTGGAGAAGCTGCGCGTGCTGGAAGAAGTTGGACTGGGATACTTGCGGCTCGGTCAGTCCGCGACAACGCTTTCCGGCGGCGAGGCGCAGCGCATGAAGCTGGGAGCGCACCTGCAACCCAGGCTGCGTGACATCGGCAAGCCCCGAAGCGAGCGCGACAAGCGCCAGCCGCGCATGCTCTATATCTTCGACGAGCCGACCACGGGTTTGCACTTTGACGACGTCAGCAAACTGCTGGCCGCCTTTCGCCGTCTAATTGAAGCAGGTGGATCGATCGTGGTCATCGAGCATAATCTGGATGTGATCAAGACCGCCGACTGGGTGATCGACCTTGGTCCCGAAGGCGGCGCGCGCGGCGGGGAAGTGGTCGCGGTAGGACCGCCGGAGGCGATCCTCGCCGCACCCAACTCCCACACAGGACAGTGGCTGGCCCGAGTTTTGCAGCGCGATGTGACGGCGTGATCGAGTAGGGCAGGCGACCTCGGCGTCCGTTGAGATCTAGGGCCTGCTGAGATCTACGTGCGCCGCCGAGATCCAGGACATGCTGCGATCCGTGTCCCGTTTAGATCCCGGCGTCCCGCTGAGATCCAGGTGTCCGCTGAATAGGTCGGACTCGCAGAAACCCAGCGCCGTAGGCGCGGAACAGTCTAGCCCAGCACGGAGCGAAGCGGAGTGCTGGGTGCGGTGGAAAAATTACCCGAGTCCCTTTAGGGACGACAGAATTCTCACTTTAATGAAGCGTGTCACATTACTGCTGGCGGCGATTGCGTTCTTAGCCGGCGCGACCTATGCCCGCTCGCAGGAGAGCAAGCCCACCATCCGTCATCATCGTGTGGAAGAGCCTGCGGACGACGCTAGCTCTCCGGAGGTTGCTCAGGCGGAAGAGGCAATGCAGCACAGCGATTTCGCCGCCGCCGAGCCTTTGCTGCAAAAGGCGGTCGCTGCCAAGCCAAATGACTATCGCGCCTGGTTCGACCTGGGATATGTGTACAACGCGACCGACCGCCGCCCCGAGGCAACCGATGCTTATCGCAAGGCCGTCGCCGCGAAGCCGGACGTGTTCGAGTCGAACTTAAACCTGGGCCTCCTGCTGGCGAAACAGGGCGACAACGCCGAAGCGGCGAAGTACCTGAAAGCTGCGACGCAACTGAAGCCAACCGACCGCCCTGAGGCAGGATTGACCCGGGCTTGGCAGGCGCTCGGGCGAATCGAGGAGTCCGCCGATCCCCAGCAGGCGCTCGCGGCTTACTCCGAGTCGGCCAAGCTCAGTCCCAAAGACCCAGAACCCCACCTCGCCGCCGCGGCTGTGCTGCGCAAGCAGAACGACCTCGACGCAGCCGCCCGCGAGTACCAGACTGCGCTCGACCTCGACCCAGCTTCGAACGACGCCCTTTCCGGCCTGGTGGACGTTTACCTCGCGCAGAAAAAATACTCTGGCGCTGAGGCTATCCTAGGCAAGTTGCTGGCGTCTGATCCCAAGAACGGTGCGACGCGTATGCAACTGGCTCGGGTTCTGACCGCGGAAGGCAAGAACGACGAAGCTGCCCGGCAGTTGCAGGCAGGACTCCAGGCCAGTCCTAATGATCCTCGTGCCGCGCTGGAACTCGGTACACTTTATGTAAATGCCGGCAAGGATGCCGAAGCCGAGCAGCAGTTTCGCATCGCGGTGCAGAAGTTGCCCCAGGACCCGGAAGTGCACTTCGCTTTGGGCTCGCTGCTCCTGCACGAGAAGAAGTTTCCCGAGGCACAACAGGAGTTGCTGCTCGCTGTGCGATTGAAGCCTGATCTTGCCGAAGCCTACAGCAACCTGGCCGTGGTGGCGTCGTCCAACAAGAACTACACGCTGGCCATGCAGGCCCTGGATATGCGGGCTAAATTTCTGCCGGAAACGCCGGCTACCTGTTTCC
>PLBD01000251.1 GCA_003135315.1 Acidobacteriaceae bacterium
ACGGCTTCAGCCGTGCCGCACAGGCGCTATCAACAAACTTGGGCTTCAGCCCCTGTTTTTACAGGGGCTGAAGCCCTGGCCTTTGCTGTGCGTCTTTCGGCACGACTGAAGTCGTGCCCTGATACAGCCCAAGAAGACTCGATACTTACGAGATGATTTCTATTGCCCTTTTGCCCTTTATCGCCTAGCTCGGCCCCGAAATCTTCAGTCTTAGATCTTCCGGAATCCGGTCGCGGATTTCATCCGGCAGCTTTTCCAGTCCCACCCGTGCGCCGAACATTGCCACATCCTTGACCACGAGCGGAGCCGGCGTAGCCACGGCCACCAGCAACCACAACAACATGGAGAGCAGGAAGCCGCCAAGAGCGCCGATCTCAAGCAAGAAGGCATGACGGGGATGGAAATGGCGAATGACGCCGTACGCCAGCAGGAAAACCACCATGGAAGCCGAGGCCAGCGCCATCAACCCGATATCGATGCCGCGATGCAGGCGCTGGCGCGAGTGGCAGAACGCGCACTCGGCCAGATGGGCCTCGTAGTCACCGCACATTTCGGGGGCCAGGCCGGAGATGTCGTAGCGCCACCCGGCCAAAATCTTGCCGACGACTGGGTCAGTGCATTTTGCCATGGACTAGAGTGAACGCCTCGCGCGCCCTGGGAGGTAGGCTCATAAGGCGAAATGATTACAGTCGAACCGCCGCCAGCGGTTCATGCTGGGCGGCCAGCATTAGCCGATTGCGCAGCAGGCTGGGCTGCCGGCCCAAGGCACGTTCCGCTGTCATCCGCGCAATCTCCGGATGATTGTTCTGCTCCGAAAGATGCGCCAGGATGAGGAACTCTGCTCCTCCATCATAGTCGGTCGTCAGGAAATCCGCGAGTGCATCGTTGGAGAGATGGCCGACACGGCTCATCACGCGTTGCTTCACGCTCCAGGGATAAGGGCCGCCGCGGAGCAACTCCAGATCGTGGTTGGATTCGATCATCAGCACGTGACATCCGCGCAGGTGGTCGCGAACGCTGGCCGGCATGTAGCCCAGGTCAGTGCAGATGCCGACCTTGATGCCATCGCTGCGAAAGGTGAATCCCACGGGATCGACGGCGTCATGCGGAATAGTAAACGGGGTCACGGTGATGTCGCCCACCTGAAAGCCGCAGCCGGCGCTGATCACCTCGCGGCGATCAAGGTTGACGCGATGGCCGGCGGCGTCGCGCGCACCGCGCTGATATTCCTGATACGTCGCAGCCGTGATGTACACCGGAACTTTGAGCCGCCGCGCCAGCACCCGCAACCCGGCCACATGGTCCGTGTGTTCGTGAGTGATGAGGACAGCGTCGATGCCGCCTCCGTCTTGGCCGCACAGCATCAGGCGCCGCAGAAGCTCGCGGCAGGAAAGACCAGCATCGACCAACAAGCGGGTGCCGGAGCTCGACACCAGGGTACAGTTGCCCTTGCTGCCGCTCGCCAACACCGTGACCGACACCGCCATAGTCGCGAGCATAACTGGACGCGGGCGTCGGGGATAGTAACAAGCTGGTTAACTGCTGTGGAAGATTCGCCTCGCGACAGCGTTCGGGACGGGATTTGCACAGGAAATGGGCAGCTTATGCACAAAACAACGAATCCTTGCCATTTTTCCGCTTGAGAGTTGCGCGACTTTCAGGCATTCTGTCACGCAATCGAGGCACAGCTAACTTGCGTGCCGCTTCCCGGTTGAGTACGGCCATTCGGCGATGAGAGGCGATTCGGGCCGAAGTGCGAGGCCCCGGCAGGCGCCAGTCTTGGCGTTGGCTGGGGTGTAAAAGCGAACTGCGGCCCGGGTACTTTTCCCGGTGCAACTTGTTGTACAGGGGAATATGCCGCATGCTTGGCCGTCGCAACCGCTAAGGCAGATGGGGCTCCGCGTGACTTTGTACGGACTACACTCGGCCACGCAAGTGTCCGGGGGCGTTCCTCCGAGTCCGTACCTCTAAGTGCGCCACTGCGCAACACGCTGGCCCTGGTTGCCATTGCTCTGGGCTGAGCGAAGGAAGCCACGCAACGTCAGGTGACGCTATGCTGCGCCTCAATCGCGACCCGAGGTGGCTGGCCTCGGGTCGCATACTGTTGAGCCAGCGCCAATCTCCAGTTTGAATATCCCGTGAATTCCGGGCTGCCGCATGCGGCCCACACTGCCCAGAACAGCGCGCCGAATGGTAAACTACTGAATTCTCGTATGGAACTGCTGCTTAATTTGATCTGGGTCGCCCTGGCCATCGGGTCGTTCGTGGTCTTTATGCGGCGCCAGGGTCCGGTGTCGGGCGACAGCAGGGTTTATTGGCGTTCCCTGCTTGCGCTTGGCGGCATGCTGTTACTGTTGTTTCCCATTATCTCCGCCAGCGACGACCTGCACCCCACGCAAGCGCTCATGGAAGAGGCGACGAAGCGGGTTCAGCACCTGGCTTCTCCTCTGCACTCGGCAACCGCCAATTCAGCTCCTCACGTGTTGCCGATGCTGTTGCTGTTCGGATTGCTGCTCGCCCTGGTGAAGTTGCAGCCCCTCCTGACGGTACTCGAGTCTGTCCCGTGCCGGCTTGACGGCCACGGAACTTCCAGTGACGGCCGAGGCCCTCCTGCCCGCTGCAATTGACTGGCGCGGTCAGCGCCCAAAATTTATTTCTGCGTTGAAGTTGGGTTGCTTTTTCGTAAGCGGCATAGAATCGCCCGGTGAGGGCGAATCCGCTTCCCAGAAGAGAGTTCGTGGAATGAAGAAACATAGCCACGCGCGCCTTAGCCGGCGTCAGATTGCCTTTCTTGCCTGCTCATTCTTGTCGTTATCCATACTCCTGCTCGCGGCGGGATGCTCGGGCGACAAGCCGGACCCATCGTCTTCCAAGGTGGTGGAAACCAACGCCGACCCGGATGTTTTCACGATGCAGAATGCCAATCAGTTTGCGCTGTCATCGGTGCAGGTTCGCAAGGTCAGCGACGAAGTTCACGTGAATTGCGCGATTACGCCGGACGTGAACCTCTCGGTTCCGGTGGTCTCGCTGGGCGGCGGCATGGTCGTCGAAATCAAGTCCAAGCTTGGCGATTCCGTGCAGAAGGGCCAGGTCCTTCTGCTCATCAACAGCCCTGATCTTTCCGGCGCGTTCTCCGACTATCAGAAGGCCAAGGCCGATGAGCAATTGGCCGACAAGCAACTGGCTCGGTCGCAGCTTCTGTATGACAAGGGCGCAATCGCGCTGGCCGATCTGGAAAACGCACAGGATGTTCATGCCAAGGCCAAGGTGGACCTGGATACGGCCATCGCCCACGTGAAGGTGCTGGGCGGCGACGTCAACCATCCCACCACTCTGCTGCCGCTGCGGGCGCCCATCTCCGGCACTATCGTCGATCAGCAGATCACCAACGGCACCGGTGTCCGCTCCCTCGATAACCAGCAGGCGCTGTTCACCATCGCCGACCTTTCGCAAGTGTGGGTGCTTTGCGACGTCTATCAGGACATGCTGCCCCGCGTGCACATCGGCGACACCGCCGACATCAGCGTGAACGGCTACGCTCACGATCAGTTCGCTGGAAAAGTCATCAACATCAGCGAGGTCCTGGATCCCACCACGCGCACCGCCAAGGTGCGGATTGAACTGCCGAATCCCAACCACATCATGCGCGCCGGCATGTACGTAACCGCTACGTTTCGTGCCCGCGAACAAGTGGAGAGTCAGGTTGTGCCCACCACGGCCATTATCCAGTTGCACGACAGCAATTGGGTGTTCGTACCGCTGGGCGATGGTAAGTTCCGCCGCGTGCGCGTGGAACTGGGACCGGAAGTGCAGGGAGGGTATCAGCAGATCGTCAGCGGCCTGAAGCCAAGCGATCAGGTGGTGACCAGCGCTCTCCAGTTCTCCAGCGCCGCCGAGGAGAAGTAGCGCATGATTCGATATCTCGTCGATTTCGCGCTACGCAACCGGATGCTGGTGCTGGCGATGGGGATATTGCTGCTGGCCTGGGGCATCATCTCCTTCCACAAACTGCCGGTGGAGGCCTATCCCGACGTCGCCGACAAATATGCCTGGGTCATCACCCAGTGGCCGGGACGCGCCGCGGAAGAAGTCGAGCAGCAGGTCACCATTCCTATCGAAATTCAGATGAATGGGGTGGGACATCTGGTGCATCTGCGCTCGCTATCGCTGGCGGGCCTGTCGTTTATCACCCTCATCTTCGATGACGATTCCGAGAACCTCCAGAACCGGCAACAGGTACTGGAAAAGCTCACCATGGTGACCCTGCCTGCGGGAGTCAATCCCCAGATCGGACCAGATTTCAGTCCGGCAGGACAGATTTATTGGTACACCCTGGTCAGCAGCGATCCCAAGTACGACACCATGGAGCTGAAGACGCTCCAGGACTGGGTTGTCTACAAGTACCTGATGTCTGTGCCTAACGTGGCCGCGGTCTCAATCTTTGGCGGAGAGACGAAGGAATACCAGGTCCAGATCGACCCTGACAAGCTGGCGGCATATGGCTTGTCCCTGGCGAGCGTGGAGCAGGCCTTGGCAGCCAACAACGCTAACGGGGGCGGCAGCTATATCGAGAAGGGCCAGCAGGCCTTCAACGTTCGCGCCCTCGGCCTGATGCAGACCACCGAAGACATCGGCCAGACCGTGGTGGCCGTCAAGAACGGCACCCCGGTGCGCATCCGCGATGTAGGTGTCGTAGTCGAAGGCGCCAAGATCAAGCTGGGACAGATCGGAAAAAGCATCCGGCGTCCCGATGGATCATTGCTGGACAACGACGACGCGGTCGAAGGCATTGTGCAGTCGCGCAAAGGCTCGGAGACCGAAGGGGTGCTGCGCGACATTCACGAGAAGGTGAAGTTCATCAACGAGCGGGTGCTGCCCCCGGGCGTCCAGATTGTGCCCCACATGGATCGGGATGATCTGGTACATTTCACCACCCACACGGTATTTCACAACCTGACCGAAGGCATTCTGCTGGTCGTCATCGTACTATTTCTTTTTCTGGGGAACGTTCGCTCTTCGCTGATTGTGGCGCTTACCATTCCGTTCTCCTTGTTCTTCGCGGCCATCCTGCTGGACCTGAATCACATTCCCGCAAACCTGTTATCGCTGGGCGCGCTGGATTTTGGCATGATCGTGGAAGGCGCGGCCGTCATGGTGGAGAACATTCAACGGCGGCTATCGGTCCAGAGCGAAAGTCACAGCGCACCCGACGAGGTGATTCGAGCGGCAGCCCACGAAGTACAGCGCCCGGTGTTCTATGCCATCGCCATCATCATCATCGCTTACCTGCCGATCTTCACTTTGCAGCGGGTAGAAGGACGCCTGTTCCGGCCCATGGCGTGGACCGTCGCCTTCGCGCTCCTGGGCTCGTTGTTCTTCTCCATCCTGCTGGCGCCGGTGCTGACCTCTTTCGTCTTTCGCAAGGGCGCCAAGGAGTGGCGCAATCCGCTGCTCGACTGGGTCACCCAACGTTACCAGCAAACTCTGCACTGGATGATTCCTCGCCGCGTGCTTACCTGGGCCGCGATGGCAGTGGTATGGATAGTCAGCATATATCTGGGATTCGGCGGAGTGATCGGCTCCGAGTTTCTGCCCCACCTTGACGAGGGGGCCATTTGGGCTCGCGGCACCCTCGCTCCCAGCACCGGGCCAACTGCCGGCCGGGAGATCATGGACAAGGCGCGGCTGATCTTCGCCGGCTTCCCGGAAGTTACGCAAGTGGTGTCGCAGGTGGGTCGGTCCGACGATGGCACCGATCCCACCGGCTTCTTCAACACGGAATATTACGTGGACCTGAAACCCCGCGGACAGTGGCGCGCACAGTTTCACGGTCGAAAAGAGTTGTTGATCGATGCGATGAACGACGCCGTCAGCAAAATTCCCGGGGTGGATTGGGGCTTCTCGCAGCCCATCGAAGACAACATGGAAGAGGCAGTCAGCGGCGTGAAGGGCGAACTGGCACTCAAGGTTTTCGGCCCTGATCTGAAAGACCTGGAAGCCAAGGCCACGCAGATCGCCGGCGTGATGGCCACGGTGCCCGGCGTCGCCGACCTGGGAGTGTTTCGCGTGCTGGGGCAGCCCAACGTCGATATCTCCGTCGACCGCGCCCAGGCCGATCGCTTTGGCATTAACGTAGCCGACGTGCAGGATGCCATTCAGACGGCAGTGGGCGGCAATCCGATCAGCCAGATCCTGATCGGCGACCAGCGCTTCGACCTGGTTCCGCGCTACCAACCGCAATTCCGCACCACCATCGATCAGATCAAGAACATTCGCCTGCTGGCGCCCAGTGGAGAGCGGGTCTCGTTGGGCCAGCTTTGTAAAATCAGCGTGGACGATGGCGCTTCCATGATCTACCGCGAGGGTAATCAGCGATACATCGCGATCAAATACAGCGTCCGTGGCCGCGACCTGGGCAGCACCGTGGAAGAAGCGATGACCAAGGTAAACCGCGAGGTCAAGCTACCGCCGGGCTACACTCTGGACTGGGCCGGGGAATATGAGAGTCAGAAACGCGCCAACCACCGGCTGGCGACCGTGATCCCGATTACGATTCTGGTCATCCTTCTGGTGCTCTATTCCATGTTCCGCTCCTTCAAGTGGAGCTTCCTGGTGTTACTGAACCTGACCTTGGCGCCCATCGGTGGTCTGGTCGCCCTGTTGATTACCGGAACTCACTTCAGCGTATCTACCGGCGTCGGCTTTCTGGCCCTGTTCGGAGTGTCGGTGCAAACCGGGGTCATTATGGTGGAGCACATCAACCAGCTGCGCGCGCGCGGCCTGGCCACCAGTGAGGCAGCGGTCCTGGGTGCAACGCGACGGCTGCGTCCTATCATGATGACCATGCTGGTTGCTTCTCTCGGCCTGATTCCGGCCGCACTGTCCCATGGCATCGGCTCCGATTCCCAGCGTCCGTTTGCAATCGTGATTGTGGGAGGATTGTTGACCGAGTTGTTCCTTAGCCTGGTGCTGCTGCCGGCACTCTATGCCGACCTGGCTGGACCGATGGATGTATTGCCGCCGGAAGAAGAGGAGATATCAGAATGACAAACGTCTCCTCCGTGCAGCCCGCTCCGTGGATGCCGCGTTTGCTTGCCGCGCTTGTATTGCTCGGCGTAGCGCTGCATCTTTCTGCCCAGACGCAATCGCAACCGTCACCGCCGGCACAGCAGGCAACGGCGCCCGGCAAGCCGCAGGCTCCTTCGGTCGTCATCACGCTGGATCAGGCGATTGAACTTGCCCGGCAAGGCAATCCCACGCTGCTGGCGCAGCGCACCCTGATCTCGCAGAACAAAGAGCAGGAGGTGACGGCCAATCTTCGTCCCAACCCAACGCTCTCGGCAGATGCGCAATACCTGCCGCTGTTCAGCCCGGACGCATGGTCCGCGAACTACATCGACAACACGGCGCAGTTCGATCTGGGGATTGGGTATCTCTTTGAGCGCGGCAAGAAGCGCCAGCACCGGCTGCAAGCGGCGAAGGACGCGACCTCGGTTACCGAGTCGCAAACCCTCGACCTGGAGCGCACCACGATTGAGAATACGGCCCAGCAATTTGTAGCGGCCCTGCTGGCGAAGTCGAACCTGGAATTTGCCGAGCGCTTCCTGGACAGCTACCTGCACACCGTCGGCATCAGCCAGGACCAGCAGCAGGCCGGCGCCATGAGCAAGGCCGATCTGCTGAAGATCCAGTTGCAGACGTTGCAGTTCCAGACTGACGTGACCACCGCGAAGATCGCCCTGGTGCAGGCGCTGAATTCGCTGCGCCAGTTGATCGGCTTCGACGCCGTCCCGCGCAACTATGATGTCGCCGGACAACTCGTCTACGAACCTGTGAATCTGACGCTGGACGATCTCGCCGCCCGGGCTCTTCGTTCACGCCCCGATCTCCAGGCAGCGCAGCGCGGCATCACCGCTGCGCAAAGCCAGATTGGCCTGGCCAAAGCCAACGCCAAGCAGGACATCACCGGCACCTTCGATTACACGCACGTGAATGCCACCAATAACGGCGCTTTCTTTTTCAGCATGCCGCTGCCCATCTTCAACCGCAATCAGGGCGAGGTGGCGCGGACCTACTACGCCCTTACCCAGTCGCAATTTCAGGAGCAGGCTGCGGAGCAGCAAGTCCTGACGGATGTGAAGAACGCCTACGAGACGCTGCTCAATAACCGCGACGTCGTGCAACTGTATGACAACGGCTACCTGCAACAGGCCCAGCAGTCGCTGGAGATCGCACAGTTTGCCTACCAGCACGGGGCCGCTTCCCTGCTGGACTTCCTGGACGCCGAACGCACGTACCGCTCAACCGAGCTGAGCTACCGGCAGGCGCTCGCATCGTATATGGCCGCCCTGGAACAACTGCGGCAAGCGGTGGGGACGCGGCAACTACCGTAGAGTTCGTGAAGCCCTGCCCTGGGCATACAATGGCGGTCGAGGTCAGAAGCTCATGAATTCCAGTCTGCGGCATTTCGGCCGGCGGCTCGCCGAGGCCGCGCTCTTGTTCCTGATAGCGATCCAGGTAGCTGTAGTTGCTTCCTCCCCGCTTCCGGCGCAGCAGCCGATCAACTGGAGCGCGCAGGAAAAGCCCATCTACGATCAGATCAAAACGCTGCGCAGCCTGCCCGACGACGTGCGGGCAAAGACGACGAAAGACATCGCGCTGGAGATTCGCGCGCTGCCGGCTACGCCTGGCAAGCTGCGCCTGGCGGTTTATCTGGCCAGTCGCGCGACCGAGGGGGATTTCGGCCATGACACCTTGCAGGAAGTCGCGACCACACTCGCCGACACGCTGCGTCAACAACCGCCTCCGGATGACAAGGGAAAACCGGCCGGCGCCTATGTGGAGTTGGCGGAGTTAGTGCGCTACGAGCATCTCCAGGCGTCGTTGGATGCGCCGCAATACAAGGCAGCCATGGCAAAGCTGGAAGCCGACGATCAGCAGCGTCAGCACGCGGACTTCACCCTGACCGATCTGACGGGAAAAAACTGGACGCTGAAGGACCTGAAGGGCAAAGTTGTGCTGGTGAACTTCTGGGCCACGTGGTGTCCGCCGTGCCAGAAGGAAATGCCCGACCTGGAGTCGCTCTACAACCGCTTTCAGGACCAGGGCTTCGTGATCCTGGCGATCTCTGAAGACGAGGAGACCGCCAAGGTCGCGCCCTTCATCGCCGAGCGCAAGATCAGCTATCCCATCCTGCTCGATCCCGGCCAGAAGGTGAACAATCTGTTCCATGTGGATGGCATTCCCAAGAGCTTTGTCTACGACCGCGACGGCAAGCTGGTGTCGCAGTCCATCGACATGCGCACCCAGCGGCAGTTTCTGGAGATGCTGGCGCAGGCGGGGTTGCAATAAGGTTGCCGGGCGCATGCATTGGTCGCTGATTGCGAGTGCGAATGAATTCGGGTGAGTTGAAAGTGGCAAGCGCGCCCCGCTCTTTGAGTAATGCGAGCCTGTTCACACGGCACCAACGAAACCTGGCTCTCAGTATTCTGCTGGCGGCCGCGACCGTCGTCACGTACTTCCCCGTCCATCGTCATCCGTTTTTCAATCTGGACGACAACCAATATGTAACCGACAACGTCCACCTGCAGGACGGCCTGAGCGGGGACACCTTGCGGTGGGCGTTCACCAGCTATTACTCGCTGAACTGGCACCCGCTGACGTGGCTTTCCCACGCTCTGGACGTGCAGATGTTCGGGCTCGACCCCGCCGGACACCACGATGTCAACCTGCTGCTCCATTTGTTGAACGTGGTGCTGCTGTTCTGGGTGTTGAAGCGAGCGACCGGATACGCAGGCCGCAGCGCCGTGGTCGCGGCGCTGTTTGCGGTGCATCCCATCAATGTCGAATCCGTGGCCTGGATTGCCGAGCGTAAGACACTGCTCAGCGGGTTGTTTTTCCTGCTCGCTCTGGGAACGTATCGCTGGTACGCCAGCCGTCCTGGACTGGCGCGTTACGCCCTCGTCGCATGGTGGTTCGCGCTGGGCTTGATGGCCAAGCCGCAAGTAATCACCTTGCCGTTTGTGCTGCTGCTATGGGATTACTGGCCGCTCGGACGGCTCGCTCTTCGCTCTTCGCCGTTCGCTTT
>PLBD01000202.1:0-3156 GCA_003135315.1 Acidobacteriaceae bacterium
AAGTACAACCAGTTGCTGCGGATTGAAGAAGAGCTCGGCCCGGCGGCGAGGTTCCTGGGATTAAAGGCGCTGAACTATCACGGAGGGCTGGCGAAGATGGCGGGGGCGTAGGAGGAGTTTCGAGTTTCAAGTTTCCAGTTTCGGAGTCGAGCAACCACAGATTGTCATCCCGACCGAGGACTTCAGTCCGAGCGGAGGGATCTGCGGTTCGTTCGCTATCGTAGGTCAGTCGCGAAGCGTGAGAATGCTAGTTGCTAATCGCTAATCGCTAAGAGCTAATTGCTAATGGCTGCTATTCCTAAACCGCTCGTCCTCATCATCCTTGATGGCTGGGGCTATGCTCCGCCGTCTGCGGCCAACGCCATCTCGCTGGCGCGCAAACCCAACTACGATCGCCTGCTCGCCGAATATCCCAACACGCTGATTCACACCAGCGGCCGCTATGTCGGCTTGCCGACGGGGCAGATGGGCAACAGCGAGGTCGGGCATCTCAACATTGGCGCCGGGCGCGTCGTCTACATGGACATCACCAGGATCGATCTCATGATCGAAAATGGCGAGTTCTTCACGAACCAGGTCCTGCTCAATGCGATGACGGCTGCCCGCACCGGCGAGCGGCGGCTGCACCTGTTCGGGCTGCTCTCCGATGGCGGTGTGCACTCGCAGCAGAACCATCTCTACGCGCTGCTGCGCATGGCCAAGCAGAACGGCGTGGAGCGCGTCTTCGTCCACTGCTTCATGGATGGCCGCGACACGCTGCCCACCAACGGCGCGGGCTATATCGAGCAGTTGCAGCAGAAGATGCGCGAGTACGGCATCGGCAAGATTGCCACCGTCAGCGGGCGCTACTACGCAATGGATCGCGACCGTCGCTGGGAGCGCCAGAAAAAAGCTTTCGATGCGATGGTCTATGGCGACGCCGAAGGCGGGCGTTACACCGACGCGGTGCAGGGCGTGAAGGACTCCTACAACCGGGGAGTTACCGACGAGTTCATCCTTCCGTTCGTGCTGACCGGCGAGCGCGGTGAGCCGCTGGGGAATATTCGCGACGGCGATGTCTGCCTCAACTTCAACTTCCGCGACTACCGCGCGCGGCAAATCACGCGCTGCCTGGGGCGCAACAGCCACTTCACGCCGCAGGATGGCCGCGAACTGGAAGGCACCGACGATCTCGACAGCATCATTCCGCGCAGCCGCGTGCCCAAAGATCTCATCTACATCTGCATGACGCAGTACGACAAACATTTCGCGCTGCCGGTGGTCTCGCCGCCGGTGTCGCTGACCAACATCCTGGCCAATGTAATGGCCGACCGCAGCATGCGTAACCTGCGCGTCGCGGAAACCGAGAAATATGCGCATGTGACTTACTTCTTCAACGGCGGCGTGGAGAAGCCGTTTCCCGGCGAAGACCGCGTGCTGGTGGCGTCGCCCAAAGTTGCGACCTACGACCTGAAGCCGGAAATGTCGGCGCAGGGCATTGCCGATGCAGTGGTGAAAGCGGTACGCGACAACACCTTCGACGTGATGGTGGTCAACTTCGCCAACGCCGACATGGTGGGACACTCAGGCAAGATTCCCCCGACGATCATCGCAGTGGAGACGGTCGATGGCTGTCTGGGCCAGGTCTACAGTGCCTTGCGGCAGCAGGGCGGAGCCATGATCGTCACCGCCGACCATGGCAACGCCGAGCAGATGATCGATCCCGCGACTGGCGGCCCGCAGACGGCGCACACCACGAATCCGGTGCCGTTCATCGTATGTACGGAAAACGCCGTGACGCCCGCGAACTTCAAGGGCGATCCGCGGCGCTTCACGCTGCGTCCTGATGGCGCACTACAAGACATCGCGCCAACCATGCTTGGCATTCTCGGGCTTCCGCAGCCAAAAGAGATGACGGGGCGGGATTTGCGAATATTCGCGGAGCAGGCGAAAAGGTAAATCAGCGACTGGCAACTAGCAATTAGCAATTAGCTCAAGACCGTATGCTAAGAGCTAATTGCTAATTGCTTCCTCTTTCGCCTTGCGCGTCTTGCGAATCACAAACGGCATAACCCCCGGGAGGCGCAGCAGTCCGAATGCGGCTGCCTGGGCAAAACCGGGCAACGACAGCAGCAAGCGCATTCGCGAGGCAGCCGACAGTAACGGCGCGAATTGCTGCGAATACTCCTCCTGGTATAACGCTGCCGCTTCATCCAATCCAATTTCGCTCGAAAGAAATCTGGAGACGCATTGCGCCGCCAGTCGCCCACTGCGCAGCGCGATGGAGATGCCGTCGCCGACGAAGGGATCGATGAAGGCCGCGGCATCGCCCGCAAACATGGTATTGCCGCGCACCGGCTGTGGGCTGCGGTAGATCAAGGGAGCGGTGCTGACGGGCTGGAACATCGGGATCCAGGCGGCCGCTCGCTCTGCCAGCTTCGCGTGTAGCGCGAAAACCTCCGGCAGCGAGGTGGCGCGGTCGGAGCGCACCATGGCGCACGCGTTGACTATGTCCTTGGCGACGGGCTGAACGCCGCAATATCCATTCTCGAAAAAGTACAGATCGGTCGAGGGATTGGGGTGGCGCTCGCGAAAATGACCCTTCACGCCAATCCACCTGGGGCCGGCTGGAACGGTGCGGTCGGGCGTGAACTGCGACCACCGGCCGGCCGCGACGATCAGGGCCTTCGCGGAAATAGTTCCAGTAGACGTCGTCAGACGAAACGGGCCGCTGCCTTCGGCGGCTGTGACCTCGCAGTTGGAAAGCGATTCAACCCCGGCAGTTTGTGCCGCCATCCATAGCTGAGCGTCGAGATCGTAGCGAGTGATGCTGAGCGCCGCCGGCGACACCGGGGCTTCGATCACTCGCGTGCCCAGGAACAGGCGCGTGCGATCAATAGCCGGCGCTGCGCCGAGGAGCGCCCGGCCCGATGGCAAGTTCTCTAGAAGATCTGCGAGGATATCCAGCGCCTCGGCTGACACGAACTCTCCGCAAACCTTGTGCCGTGGAAAGCTGCGGGCTTCGAGCAGGAGAACGCTTGCTTCCAGGCGCGCGGCCGTAATGGCAGCAGCGCTTCCCGCCGGTCCGCCGCCAATGATGGCGAGATCGAATTGGTTGTCAATCAGCAATTAGCAACTAGCAATTAGCAACTAGCTTTGGCGATGACAGCGTGCGGC
>PLBD01000202.1:3182-7738 GCA_003135315.1 Acidobacteriaceae bacterium
TCCTTCCAGCAGACACCGCATTTCGGGGATCGTGTATGCATTGTGCACCGACGCCGGGGCGTCGTGCCAGGTGATGCGGCTGCGGAAGAGAGGCAATCCGGCATAGACCAGCCCCAGATGCAGCCGACTGCGGATCAGGTCGTTGATCAGCAGCGCGCGCCGGCAAACCCGCAACGCTTCGCCGGCAAAGAGGCACAGTGCGTCGGGCTCCAGGTGGTGCGCGAACAGAGAGCAGCTCACCACGTCGAACGCGTTCTCGCGAAACGGCAGTTGAAGAGCATCGCCGCAGACGGAGGCCACACCGTTGCCTGGAAGATGCGACCACATGCGGTCCAGCAGCGTCACGCGCAGTTCGATCCCGTCGGCGGCGAGAGCGCGTTGCGCGGCCAGGGGAACGTTACCGGCCCCCGCGGCGACTTCCAGCAACGACAGCTTGCGGCATTTGCTCTCCGCCACGACGCGCCGCAACAGTGCGATGGTTGTCCGCGTGCCGCCAAACCAGTCATTGATGTGGCGCAGGTCGGCCAGCGACGACGCCACTTCGCCGGGCGTTCCCGCGTCCTGGTCAAGCAGTTCAGAAATGACCTTGCGTCGCATCGTTGTCGCGTTTCCGCTCAGAACGCCGGCAAACGTTGTTCTGGCGGCGCCGCTCCGATGGTAGCAACACGGAGCGGCGGACGCGAAACCCAGGCCAGGCAAAACAGGTCACTCTGTGCCGGGCCGACGCCTTGCAAGAACCGTCCTTTGGCGGCATCATCCTTGTGTGGGCTTCCAGGAAATGCAGCGCGCAGCGGTTCACCAGCGAGCCCGTCAGCGGTTTTCAAAAAGCAACGAATGGCGGGTGGCGCTCGTCTAACTAAGAAGTCAGGCCCCAAAGGGACTCTGTGGAATCAGTCAGCAATCGTATTTCTTATGTCTTGGCAGCAACCTTGAGCGTCCTGCTGACGAGCGGGATCGCTTCCGCGCAGCAGAAAGCCGCTCCCACGCAGCAAGCAACTGCTTCCGCGCAGCAGAAGCCGGATATCGATCCGCTCGAGTTGGTGCGCCGGGCTTCGAACAACGAAATCAAGGCCAACAGCGTGCAGTTCTACTGCATGTTCAAGGACACCACCGAGTACAAAGACCATTCCATCACGAAGGAATTTCTGCGCACTCCACAAGGTGGCTTGTTCACCACCTTGCTGATCAACGGCCATCCCCTGACTGCGGAAGAGCGCCAGAAAGACAACGAGAGGCTCGAGAAGTTCGCCAACAATCCGGAGGCGCGGCGGCGCCGTCGCGAAGCCAACGCGGCCGACGATAAACGCTCCGAGGCGATGCTCAGCAGCCTTCCTGACGCTTTTCTGTATGACTACGCCGGCACCGACCGCGGCCCGAACGGCGAAGAAGTAGTTCACCTGAAGTTCCGGCCCAACCCCGGCTTCAATCCGCCGAACCACGAGACCATGGTTTACCTTGGCATGGAGGGTGACATGACCATCGATCGCAGGGCGATGCGTATTGCCAAGATCGATGGAACTCTCTTTAAGGACGTCGACTTCGGCTGGGGAATCCTGGGCAAACTGTATAAGGGCGGCAAGTTCATCATCGTGCAGAGGGACGTCGGAGGGGGCAATTGGGAAGAAGTGCAGGAAACCCTGCAATTCTATGGCAGGATACTTCTGGTGAAGTCGCTTACGATCTGGTCGACGGAGACCATGACCGACTTTCGTCCTGTGTCGCCCGACTTGACTGTAGCCCAGACCCTCGATCTCCTGCATAAAAGCGCCGATGTAGTTGCGGCCAACGGCGGCGGAGTGAATCAAGCGCAAGACAATCACAAGTAGCTGAAGATTGGATTTGAAAGGGCACGACTTTAGTCGTGCCGCAAAGGCCAGTAAGAAAATGCGGCTTTAGCCGATGCGGGACGGCCTCAGGGCCTAAAGGCCAAGTTTCTTAGGCGCACGCTGACGGCGCGGCTAAAGCCGTGCCCTTCGATGCCGGATGGGTCCTACCTGAGCTCTTCCTTGCGCACCGTCAGCGCCTCGATCAAATCCTTCCGTAGCTCGTATCCGCGGCCCGGCTTGTCGCTGACTGCAATGGTTCCCTGAGCTGAGACTTCGACCTCCGGCTCGATGATGTCGTCCTTCCAATAGCGCTTGGACGCCGAGACGTCGCCGGGCAGCTTGAAGTTGGGCAACGTGGACAGTGCCACATTGTGGGAGCGGCCAACCCCCGACTCCAGCATTCCTCCGCACCACACGGGTACGCCGAAACGCTGCGCGAAATGGTGAATGGCGATCGCCTCGGAAAAACCGCCGACGCGCCCGACCTTAACGTTGACGATGCGGCACGCGCCCAACTCCAGTGCGGCCTCGGCATCGCGAGCGCTGCGAATCGCTTCGTCGAGGCAGAGCGCCGTCTGCAACTGCTTCTGTAGGCGAGCGTGGAAGTAGAAATCGTCACTCCAGAGGGGCTGCTCGATCATCAGCAGCTTGAAGCGGTCGAAGCTCTTCAGGTGCTGCTCGTCGGCCAGGGTGTAAGCGGAATTGGCGTCGCAGCTCAGAAGAATGTCGGGCCAGCGCGCGCGGATCTTTTCCAGCACCTCGACATCCCAACCCGGCTTCACCTTGATCTTGATGCGCTGATAGCCGGCCGCCAGCTCCGTTTCCACTTTCTGCAGCAGTTGTTCGTGGGAATCTTGAATACCGACGCTGACGCCGCAGGCGATTTCACGGCGCGTGCCGCCCAGCAGCTTCCAAAGAGGAATGCCTTTCGCCTGCGCTTCGGCGTCCCACGCGGCATTCTCCAGCGCGGCTTTGGCCATGCGATGCTCGCGCACCTGCGCCAAAAGTAAGGGAACCTCGCGTCCGGATTGCAGCGTCTTGCCCAGCAGCGCCGGGCCCAGATAGCGCACAATGACATCCCACGCGCCGTCGATGTACTCCTCGCTGTAGTAAGGGTTCTCGCCGGCGACACACTCGCCCCAGCCCTCCAGGCCATCAGAATGCAGCGTGACCAGTAGAACGCGACGAGTGTAGGTGCGTCCGAAGCTCGTCTCGAAGAAGTGGACGAGAGGAATCGTCAGCTCGCGCAGGGTGATGGCGTCAATTCGCATGGGATTCGAGAGTTCGCTTTGTATCAGGGCACGACTTTAGTCGTGCCGAACGGCGCCCAGAAAGACCCGGGCTTTAGCCCCTGTTCTCAGCGGCTAAAGCCGCTGCCTTGGATTCTAGTGACGGCACGACCGAAGTCGTGTCCTGACACAAGGTGTGTGCCCGCAACTAGCCCTCGCATACACTCTGGCTGTCGCCGGGCCCACCGACCAGTTATACTGCCCGCCATGCATGAACTCCAGCCTGAAATCGAGCGGCTGTACGCCATGGGCGCGGACGCGTCGAATGATCCGACAGCGTTCGAAGTCTTTGTGCGCTTCCGCGATGCGCTGACTGCGGGCGAGATTCGCGCCGCCGAGAAGGTCGACGGCCATTGGCAAACCAACGCGTGGGTGAAGCAGGGCATCCTGCTCGGCTTCCGCATCGGCAAACTGGTGGAGACCGGCGATCGCAAGGTGCTCTCGTTTGTCGACAAGGGCACCTATCCCACGCGTCACTTCGCCGCCCGCGAAGAGATACGCGTCATTCCCGGCGGCTCGTCGGTGCGCAGCGGAGCGTATGTCGCGAAGTCCGTGGTCTGCATGCCGCCAATGTTCATCAACGTGGGCGCGTATGTGGACGAAGGCACAATGGTCGATTCGCACGCGCTGGTGGGCTCGTGCGCGCAGGTGGGCAAGCGGGTGCACATCAGCGCCGCGGCGCAGGTCGGCGGCGTGCTGGAGCCGATCAACGCCTCGCCGGTCATCATTGAAGACGACGTGCTGATCGGCGGCAATTGCGGTGTGTACGAAGGAACGCAGGTGGGCGCGCGCGCGGTGCTGGGAGCGGGCGTGATCCTGACGCGGTCCACGCCGTTGTTCGATACCGTGAAGGGCCAGATCTATCGCGCCACGGCAACCGAGGGGCTGCGCGTTCCGGAGGATGCGGTGGTTGTGCCGGGCGCGCGCGCCATCAGCAAGGGCAAGAATGTGGAGTGGGGATTGTCGCTGTACACGCCGGTGATCGTGAAGTATCGCGACGAGCAGACCGACCGCGGCGTGGAGTTGGAGGATTTGCTGCGGTAGGGGGGATGAATCTTAAGCAGCCCGGCGGGTGGAGCACGCCTTCAGGCGTGCATAAAACGCGCGCTGGTAGGAGGTCGGCTTCAGCCGCTGAGGTANNGTCATGCACGCCTGAAGGCGTGTTCCACCCACGTTAGAGGCTTCTGACGCGATTCATGAATCACAGTTCCAATCATCGCCGCCAGAACATCGCGCTCCTGATCGCCGCCCTTGCCGCGGTCGCGGCGCTGCTTTGCTGGCGATTCGGCGGACAATCCTCAGCGCTGCTGTTTCCCGCTCTGCGCTGGATTGCGCTGGCGGCCCTCGTCGTCTACGGATGCCTGCGGCGCACGCTCACCGCCTGGATCTTCATCGCCATGGTGCTGGGCGCAGAGATTGGGCACGACTTTCCCAACGCCGC
>PLBD01000191.1 GCA_003135315.1 Acidobacteriaceae bacterium
CCGGGAGCTTCGCAAAGCGAACTCCGACCAATGTTCCCAGCGAATAAGCCAAAGCGCGAACTAACGGAATCGTGAAGATAAAGAAAGGTACGCATCGCATCCCGGACACCTGGTTGACACAGTTGAAACCAAACATCCGATACCACAGACCGCTAGTGGGAACGAGGGCGCTTTGGCTATTGATCAACCAGACCGACAAGGCATGGAATGCGAAGAGAACCGTCGGCAATGTCCAGCTCCAAAGCCCAATCTTCGATCTCCAGGTGCGATACATGCCAAACCCGATCAGCCCGCCTCCGAAAACGCTGAGGATCAACTCCCGCCAGAGGANNAGCTTTCAGCCTTCAGCTATCAGCTTTCAGCCTGGGTTGCGGCAATGAAAGCAGATGCGGTGGGCGTGAGCAAGATGAAGCTGAGAGCTGACAGCTGAAAGCTGACGGCTCCACGGGAACCTCATCGCGCAACAGGCTCATGCCTCCCCAAATGCTTATAATGCCAGTAACGAAAGTAGAGCCTGTTTCGTCTCATGAATGTGTTCCCTTCTTTGCTCGCTGCGGTCATCGGTGGTGAAATCTCAGGTCTAATTGAAAACAGCGGTCCGGTCGCCAAGACGGTCCTCGTCATCCTCCTGCTGTTCAGCCTTGCTTCCTGGGCCATCATTTTTTCCAAGTGGGGACTTCTGCGGCGGGCGCGAGTGCAGAGCAATCGTTTTATCCGGGTGTTTCGCAAGTCGGAGCGGCTCAACGACGTGGCTGCCGTGGCCGAACAGTTCAAACCCAGCCCGCTGGTCGCGGTCTTTGAAGGCGCTTACAGCGAGCTGCGCAAGCAAGCGTCGTATCCCCTCCGCATGACAGCCTTGCAGCGGGCCACGCAGATTGCGTCCTCCGAGGAGCTGACGCGGCTGGAGAGCCGACTGCCCTGGCTGGCCACGACGGGGGCGGTCACGCCATTTATCGGATTGTTCGGGACCGTCTGGGGTATCATCGACGCGTTTCACGGACTGGGCACCGCGGGCTCGGCCACGTTGCGGGCCGTCGCGCCCGGCGTCTCCGAAGCCCTGATCACAACCGCCGCCGGACTGTTCGCCGCGATTCCCGCGGTCATCGCCTACAACATGTTTACCCAGCACATCCGCGAGTTCGGCGCGCGCATGGACGACTTCAGCCTGGAGTTGATCAACGAAGTAGAACGCGCGCAAGCCACCACAGCCCGTACGCCGGCCAGCGTGGAGCGGCGGTAATGGCATTTACCAATCAGCAAGGCCGCACGCAGTCGTCGCTTTCCGACATCAACGTCACCCCGCTGGTGGACGTGGTGTTGGTGCTGCTGATCATCTTCATGGTGACTGCGCCGGTATTGCAGTCGGGCATTGAAGTTGCGGTCCCACACACCAAGACCGTCAAAGAGATCACGGAAGAACGGCTGGTGATCACCATCGACCGCGACCAGAATGTCTTCCTGAATAACCAGCCCATCAACATCAACCAGATTGGCGAGCGGATACACCAGAAGATCCGCGACCCTGAGGGGCAGTCGGTCTTCCTGCGCGCTGATGAAAACGTGCCTTTCGGAGCGTTCGCGACCGTGATGGACGCGGTGAAGCAATCCGGCATCAGCAACGTGAGCATCGTCACGCAACCGCTGGAGAAGAATGGCAGCCGACGTTGACATTTTCGCCGCCGAGGGCAACGTCGGCGTCCCACTGCTGGGTTCAGTGGCGCTGCACGTTGCATTGTTCGCCCTCGCACTGTTCGGCTATCTCATCCCGATCGGGCGCGGCGAGAGTTGGGGAGGAACAACCGGCGGAGGCGGTGCGATGAGCGCGACGCTGGTCAGGAGTATCCCTTTGCCCGCTCCTCCGACGCAGACGCAAAACGTGTTGGCGAACCAGTCGAAGGGGCTGGCGCAATCGCCTCCGAAAGAGAAGCCAAAAGAGGAACCAAAGGCAATTCCGATTCCCGCGCCTGAGGCCAAACGCGTGGGCCCACACGAAACTGCGCAGAAAAAGCCACCGCCGAAGGAAGTGGCCAAAGTGGAAGACAACAGGATTCCTTTTGGCGAGGGTGGTCCGGTCAGCGGGCCCTATGGTTCGTTCGCCGCGGGCGGCGCCAAGGGGGGCTTGAGCTTCACCGGAGGCACGGGCGATTTCGGCAGCCGCTTCGGTTGGTATGTGGATGCGGTGCGCCGCAAAGTCTCCGATAACTGGCTGAAGTACGAAGTCGATCCCAACATCGACACCGCGCGCCGGGTTTACATCTATTTCGAGATCACGCGCGCGGGCGCGCCGGAGAACATTCGCGTGGAACAGTCCAGCGGGATCCCGTCGCTCGATCTGTCGGCGATGAGGGCGTTGCAGAGAATTGATACGTTTGGGCCGCTGCCGCCGGAGTATGCGGGACGGTATGTGGCCGTGGAGTTTTGGTTTGATTACAAGCGATAATTCGGAGCGAATTCAGCCGCGAAAGCGGCGGAATTTGTGTTAGCCGTGGGCGTAAGCCCGCGGCAACCGTGCACGGCGACACGTCGCGCATCGACGTGCAGGATTAGTGGCGCCGCTCCGCGGCTCATGTCGGGATTAATGTGTTCATGACCGCGGGCTTACGCCCACGGCTAAAACAAATGTCGCCCTTCGGGCTTCATTGTGGACAGGTATCGGAGCTTGTTTCAAAAATGCCTCGGATGAAATGCTTCATCGCACTCTCGTTTTTTTTCCTCTTCGCCGCTGCATCCCTCTCCGCACAGGACTGGATTCGCACGGGGACGGGACTTGGCGTAGAGAAAATTCGCCTGGCCGCGCCCGACTTCAAGCTGGTCACCACCGACACGGGCACGCAGAACCTGGCCACGACCTTCAACACGACGTTAGGGAATGATCTGCAAGCGGCGGGAATTTTCGACATGGTCTCGCGGAGTTTCTATCCGCTCTCGATCCCGGGTGCGCCGCAGGAGGTGCATTTGGCCGACTGGAGCAGCCCGCCGCCGAACGCCAGTATGCTTGCCTTTGGCAACCTTGGCGTCCAGGGAGGATATCTCAACGTACAGGGCTGGCTGTATGACACAAAGAACCCGAAGTCACCGCAGGTGCTGGGCAAGCAGTACCGCGAGCAGGCGACGGATGAGAACGCACGCGTCGTTGCGCACCGCTTCGCCGACGAGATCATTTTTCGCCTTGGGGGCGGCGTCCAGGGCATAGCCGAGACCAAGCTCTATTTCGTCAGCACGCGCGGCGGCTCGAAGGAAATCTGGCAGATGGATTACGACGGCGCCGGCCAGAAGCAACTGACGCATCTGGGATCGATCGCCTTGTCGCCGCATGTCTCGCCCGACGGATCGCGCGTGGCGTTCTCCGGGGTGACCAAGGATGGCTGGCAGATCCTGATGTATTCGCTCGAACTCGGCCGGCTGGTCAGCTTCCCCCATTTCGGAGGCGATAACTATTCGCCGGCGTGGTCGTCAGATGGACAGAACCTCGCCTTTTCGTCTTCGCGCACGGGCAATACCGAAATCTATGCGGTCAATTCACTCGGCGCTAATGTTCGCCGTTTGACCGAGAGCAAAGGCCCGGACGTTTCGCCGGTCTGGAACCCGAAGACGAACGCGCAGATCGCGTGGGTGAGCGGGCGCACCGGGTTGCCGCAGATTTACACCATGGCGTCGGACGGAACCAACGTGGGCCGGATGACGGACCAGGGATACGCGGTGTCGCCTTCGTGGTCGCCGAATGGGCAGTTTCTGGTCTTCGCATGGGTTCGGCATTATGGACCGGGCGCGCCGGGCGCGAGTGACATCTACATCATGGACGTAGCCAGCAAACAGTGGGCGCAATTGACCCATGATGGCGGACGTAACGATTTTCCCTCGTGGTCGCCGGATGGGCGGCACATCGTGTTTCAGTCGAACCGCACCGGCAAGGTGCAGATCTGGACGATGCTGGCCGACGGCAGCCAACAGCGGCAACTGACGACCTCAGGCGAAAATTCGCAACCGAACTGGAGCTTCAAGTAGGGCAGAAGATGCGATTCTAATGAACGTTCGTTATATGTTCCACGTGGAACAATTTCGGCTGACCAATCAAGGGCTTTATTATCAATGGGTTACATGAATTACACCGGAACACGGAGGGCGGCGGAAGGAGCACACTTCGGCCCTTTCACGAACTGCTGCGAGTGCTCTCGCGTTGAAACGGAGGACAAGAGTTGAAGTGTAAATGGAGTCAATGGAGCAAGCTCACAATCGCGTTGGGTGTGGTTCTGATGGTGAGTGCCTGCGGCAAAAAGGCGCCACCGCCGCCACCGCCGACTCCACCGCCGCCCTCTCTGGCGCCGACTGCTTCCTTGCCCGCCACTCCCAACACCATTACCGCCGGGCAATCGACCACCTTGATCTGGAAGACCGACTACGCCACCGACGTCAGCATCGATCAGCTCGGGACGGTCGAGCCCGGCGGTTCGCGGACGGTGACGCCCGCCGACTCGACAACCTATCATCTGATCGCGAAGAACAACGTCGGCACCCAGGAAGCGACGGCGCGCGTCACCGTGACGCAAGCCGCCGCGCCTCCGCCGCAGACGTCTTCCGATCAGACGGCAGCGCAGTTGTTCGCGCAGAGCATGAAGGACGTCTTCTTCGACTACGACAGCTATGACGTCTCGCAGCAATATCAGCAGGTGCTGCAGACTGACGCCCGCTTCCTGCAGCAGCATCGCAACATGAAGTTCCTCATCGAGGGACACTGCGACGAGCGCGGCTCGACCGAATACAACCTGGCGCTGGGCGACAATCGCGCCAACTCCACCAAGCAGGCGCTGATCTCGCTGGGGATTCCGGCCGACCGCATCCGCACTATCAGCTACGGCAAGGAGAAGCCGTTCTGCACCGAGAGCATGGAAGCTTGCTGGGCGCAGAACCGCCGGGCCCACTTTGTCTATCAGCCGTAAAGCGGTGACAGCGGGGCGGCGAAATCGGTTGACGCCGCCCCTGCGCTTCCCTCGCCGTTGGTGACATCCTCGGCGTACCATAGTCTCTTCTGATGGCAACTGAAATTTTCTGGTGGACACAATCCTATGCGACTTCGCAATAACGTACTTTGGCTGGGCATCGCGGCCATTCTGCTGGCGGCAGCCGCGCCCGGCTTCGCTGCCAACAAAGAGATCGTGCAGCTTCAGACGCAGGTTCAATCGCTGCAGGACCAGGTTGCGCGCCTGCAACAGTCCGTCGACATGAACATGGGCGTGATGAAGAACCTCATCGAGCAGAGCGCCGACAGCGTCAACAAGATGAACGCTACCGTCAACGACCTGCAAAACAAGATGCAGGGGCTGACGGCCGACAATAACGGCAAGATCGATCAACTCTCCAGCCAGGTCCAGTCGCTGCATGACTCGGTTGATGAGTTGAAGTCCCGCCTGGCGAAGGTCAGCAAGCAGCTGGACGATATGCAACAGGGCGGACAGAACCTGCCGGCAGGTCAGCCGGGTATGACGGCTGCACCCGCTGGCGCTCCCACTGCGGCTGCGCCCGGAGGCGATGCCGGATCTGCGCCCCCGGCCGATGCCCTCTACAACAAAGCACTGCGCGATTACAACTCCGGCAAGTACGATCTTTCGTCGCAGGAGTTCGGCGACTACATCCGCAACTACTCGACTACCGATCTGGCGGGCAACGCCCAGTTTTACATCGCCGACATCGAATATCGCCAGGGCAACTTCGCGGCGGCGGTGAAGGATTACGACAAGGTGCTCGAACAATATCCAGGCGGGAGCAAAGCCGCTGCGGCACAGCTGAAGAAGGGCTACGCGCTTCTGGAGTTGGGGCAGCGCGACGCTGGCGTTCGTGAGTTGAACAGCCTGATCGCACGCTATCCGCGCTCCATCGAAGCCTCCCAAGCCCGCGACCGGTTGCGACGCCTGGGCGTGACCAGCGGCAGCACCACCCACAAGCCGGCGACGGCAACCACGCACTAAATGGTGTCCCGCAAGTTCACGGATAAATTGATTGATCCGTCCACCGCACGTAAAATGGTGCTGCACGTAAAACGGTGCGCCCAATGAAAACCAACATTACTCTGAAGATCGACTCTGACTTGCTGCGCGAAGCTCGCATTCTAGCTGCCGAGGATGGTACGTCGATCAGCGCCTTGCTTGCCGGCCACTTGCAGCAAGTGGTGCAGGGACGCACGCGTTACGATCAAGCCCGGCGGCGGGCTCTGGCCAGACTGCGCAAGGGATTCAATTTGCGATGGACGCGCCCTCGCTCCCGGGATGAACTCCATGAGCGATAGGTTTTTTGTCGACACGAACATTCTCGTGTACGCCCACGATCGTTCCGCCGGGGCAAAACATGATCGGGCACAGCTCTTGCTCCAACGGCTCTGGGATTCAGGCGAGGGCGTATTGAGCACAGAGGTTCTACAGGAGCTATGTGTCAGCCTGCGGCGCAAAGTTAAGCATCCGCTTCCGCCCGACGAGATCCGGCAACTCGTACTCGATTACTCAACCTGGGAGATCGTCACGAATACCCCCGCGTCCATTATCCAGGCCCTGGATATCGAAAAGCGTTACAAGATTTCTTTCTGGGATGCCTTGGTTCTTCAGGCTGCTGAAAGTTCCGGGGCTTCGGTCCTCTATTCCGAGGACTTGGCCGTCAACCAGCGCTATGGTGCAATTAAGGTTGTGAACCCGCTGATCGGCCAGGGAAACTCTGATTAAGTCTGATCCCTCGAAGGGGACGGCCTTCAGGCCGTCCGTAAACGCCACAAAATCTTCGCAGCTTTAGCCGCTCAGGTCATCGCTGTAACTTAATCAGAGTCTTTCTGACCAGGATCTCGCGCGCTACGATAATCCCCGGCTCGTCATCTCCTCCGCCGGAGATCCTCCGGTCATTCCCTGCGCCAGCACCAGCTCGCGGGTCTTACTGCGGATCGTGGGCAGATGCATCCAGAACAGGATCGCTCCCGCCATGCAGGCCAGCCCGCCCACCGCGACCGTCCAGGGTGCGCCCAGATGATGCGCCACCGTCCCCGCCGATAGCGCACCGAATGGAGCCATCCCCATAAACATCATGGAATACACCGACATTATCCTGCCTCGCAACCGATCCGGGACCATGGACTGCACCAGGGTGTTGGACGATGCCATCTGCACCATCATGAAGAAGCCGACCGGCAACAGCAGACATGTCGAGAGCCAGAAAATTCTGGAAAACGAAAACAGAATCAAACTGAGTCCAAAGCCGCACGCGCACGTTGCAATCACTCTGCCCAGTCCCTTCACTCCCACGCGCGCCGCCAGGCTGGCTGCGCCCAGCAGCGCCCCGACGCCGGTTGCACCCATCAGGATTCCCAGTCCTTTCGCGCCCCCGTGCAAAATTTGATCGGCGAAGATCGGCATCAGCACTGTGTATGGCATACCCACGAAACTCACCAGGCCAAGCATCAGCAAAATGGCGCGAATGGGCCCGGTGTTGCGCGCATAGGCGAAACCCTCCAGCACATTCTCCAGCGGCGAGCCTTGGGTCGCCAGCTTCGCCCGATGTTCAATGCGCATCAACAGCAGCCCCCCGATCACCGCAAGGTAGCTGACCGAGTTGGCGAAGAAGCACCATCCCTCGCCGATCGACGCGACTAGGATTCCAGCAATTGCCGGCCCGATAATGCGCGCCCCGTTGAACATGGAAGAGTTCAGCGCGATCGCGTTCATCAAATCTTCGCGGCCCACCATGTCGATGAGGAACGCCTGCCGCGCGGGAATGTCGAACGCGTTCACCACCCCCAGACCAGACGCCAGCAGCATGATCTGCCAGACTTGCACGCGATGCGTAAGCGTGAGCGCCGCCAGGATTCCCGCCAATATCATCGACGCGATCTGCGTTGCGATGACCACACGTTGGCGATTGAGACGGTCGGCAACGATACCGCCAACCGGCGCCATGATGAAAACTGGAATTTGACTGGAAAAGCCCACGGCGCCCAACAGGAATGCCGAGCCGGTCATGCTGTAGACCAGCCACGACTGCGCGACCGTCTGCATCCAGGTACCGATCAGCGAGATCAGCTGGCCGGCAAAGAACAGTTGGAAGTTGCGATGTCGCAGCGCCCGCACTGCGAGCGACAGCTTGGACTCGCGCGATGCCGCACGGACGAACTCCCGCTTTTCCTCTTCGAGGACGGTGTGCAGGGATTCGTGCTCAGTATGTTGGGATTCCTCGGCCATCGTATCTTTGATGCTCAGGCGAAGGCCCGGCTGCAAGGGTTCGCGTGGCCCAAAGCCACGGCCACAATCCAGAATACTTCAACAAACGCTGACCTTGTCGGGCATTAATATCTGGGCTACATGCAATCATAAGTTTTCATAGTGTGCGGAGAACTGGCTTTCGCGCCGGGTAGTGGACGAAGCCAAAAGCCGGAGCGCCGAAGGCGCGAAACAATCTAGCCCAGCACGGAGCCGGAACCGGGGCCCCCGATTCGCGCCGGTTTTGCGCTAATTGGGGGGGGGAGGCGCAGTGCTGGGTATAGTAGGAAAATTCGCCGAGTCCCGTAGAGACGGCACCGTTCTCACACAGGCTATTCAGCTCATGACCCCGAAATTGCTGCCCCGGTTGCAACAGAGTCGTCTGCCGGATATCTTCTTTACTTGGCTAATCCGAACGCGCCATCAACTCCCAACGTCCCCGCCTTGCGCCGTTTCTTCCGCAGCGTCAAAGGGATTGCTCTGCGTCCCAGCGCAAGCTACCGCCTTTCCTTGCGAATGAAATTCGGGGCTGCCGGTCTGTCGCAACCTCCCGGCCCCAACATCGCGAACGGAACTCTGAAGAGCACAGCTGAGTGGCAAGCGGCGCTCGCCAACGGCAAGCGGCTGCATGTTCCGTTGCATCGCGGGCGCGAGAAAAACTGGGACCACCTCGCAGCAGTCACCACTATTCTCGCCAACACCGATCGCTCCGCCCGCATCCTCGATGCCGGCGCGGAGATTTACAGCAACGTTCTGCCGGCACTGTTCCTGTATGGATATCGCGAGTTGTACGGCATCAACCTCGACTTCCCCGCTCCCACGCGCCGCGGGCCGATCCGTTACCTGCCGGGCGACCTGACCCGCACTCCCTTCCCCGACGGCTTCTTCGACGCCATCACCTGCCTCAGCGTGATCGAGCACGGCGTCCCGCTGGACGACTACTTCCGCGAGATGTTCCGTCTGCTGAAGCCGCAGGGACTGCTGATTACCTCAACCGACTACTACGCCGATCCCATCGACACGCACGGCCACTTCGCGCACGGCACCCCGATCAGGATTTTTTCGCGCCCGGAAATTGAGGCGGCTCTCGATGTGGCGCGGTCGGTAGGATTCCAGACAACTGGGCCTGTTGATCTGACGTGCGACGAAAAACCGATTCGCTGGGAACCGTTCGGTCTGGAATACACGTTCCTCCTGTTCACGCTGCGAAAGCCGGGTTAGTTTCTGGCAGGGAGATGCCGGTCCGTCCAATCGAGTGGGTTACAGGAACCTTGACGGCGCTTTAGGGAAACTCTGATTAGGTCTGATCTCTCGAAGGGGACGGCCTTCAGGCCGTCCGGAGACGCCACAAATCTTCGCGGCTTGAGCCGCTGAGGGACCTCGCTCTGACTGAATCAGAGTTTCCTTCGCCATTCATCGCTTCGAGCTATATTCCACCACGCTCACGCCGCGATACTTTTTCTCCGGGCCGCGCACATACTGGCTGGCCAGTTCCTGCTCGATCGCCTGCAATTGGGGATCGCCTGCCTCGGCCCGATACAGTACCAGCCACACCCGGCCAGCGCGATCGATCCCGTTCTTCCACTCCATGCCCGGGGGATTCACCCCGGCCGCNNCGGCGGTGCTCACGAGCGATAACCCGCAGACGCCCGCGATGGCGAACGCGCGCCACCTGCGTCGCCTAATTTGCTCAGCGCCCAGCGCCGTCATCAGCACCCATCCCGGCAGACAGAGGATGAGGAAGCGGTGATAGAACACCGGCCTCACGATCGAAACCAGCAACGTGATGACAATGGGAGAAACCACCGAGCTCGCTACCAGGGTGTAACGCCATCGTTGCAGTTCGCCGTCGTCGCGCCTCACAGCCCACAGCTTCGCCGCGAAGAACCCAACCAGCAGTAAGTCAAGCGCCAGCAGGACCGCTCCGGCCGCCTTGCCGCCGCTGGCCGCAAGAAAAACGCCGAGGTGATAGAACTCAAGCAGCGAAGGCGGCTTCACCCAGGAGATATGCCCGATGTCCTGCGCATGAATCAGCCAAAGAATTGGGGCCGCTGCGACAACGATGATTGCCGCCGCCAGAATCAGCGGCTTCCAGGGCCTCCGGTTCTGCGGCAAGGCCAGCAGCGAGATGGCGTGTGCCGCCGGAACCAGCACACCGAAGTAATGGAAGTAACAGCTAAGCCCGGCCACGATCGCATAGCAGCAGGCAAGCGTATAACTTGGCTTCTCGATCAGCAGGACGAAGAGATAACTTGAGAGCAGCACAGCCAGCACGAGCAGACTGTAGGCACGGGCCTCCTGTGACGTCGCGATAGCGCACGGATTCAGCGCCAGCAGCGCCGCGGCAAGCACTCCGGTCTCGCGTCCGAATAGCCGCTTGCCGAGAAGATACATCACTGCAATCGACAGAATTCCCGGAACCACGGACAGCACGCGGACCGTGCCTTCGCCGTTTCCGAAGTACAGCCACGGCCGCAGCAGCACGTAATACAGCGCCATGTTGCCTTCGTCATGCCACAGGAAGTGCCAGAAGGCGGGTGCAGCCCGGTGCGCAATGGCGACACTGGCGATCTCGTCAAGCCAGAAGCTCTTGTGGCCGAGTGCAACCAGCCGCAGCACCGCGCCCACGGCGATAATGGCCCACACCCAGAGCGCGCTGCGGTCCCGCTCGCCACCGTCACCGGTTTCTTCGCTCGTGCTCTTCGCAAGGCCCGTGTCCGCTGCGGTCGACAACATGTCCCGAATATAGCAGTTCAAATCCGTGTCATCGACGCTGGCCGCAATCACGCCGAAGTTACAGTTCCATGAAACCGCCATGAATGTCGGGTGAATACATCTGGCCAGCCCAACCCCGGCGCCTCGCTTGTAAACCACCCTTCCGTAACTGATACTTTTGTATCGAGCTCGCATGCCTACATTTGCTGCCGTCGACATCGGTTCCAACTCAGTCAGGCTCAAGATCGCGAAGGCAGTCCGCGGACGCCTCGAGGAGCTGCACGAAGAACGCGAGGTGACGCGCCTCGGGGAGAGCGTCTTCGCCAATGGAGCGCTCGACCCGCAGGCCATGGCGCACACCCTCCGCGTGCTGCGGCGCTTTCATCGCGCAGCGCAAACCTACGGTGCCGACCGCGTACGCGTAGTCGCCACCAGCGCTCTGCGTGACGCCCGCAATAGCCGTGCCTTCCGCGATTGGGTGCTCACCTCCACGGGATGGAAGGTCGATGTCATCTCCGGACTGGAAGAAGGCCGCCTCATCCACCTCGGCGTGCTTTCCGGCGCGCGGGTCTCGAAGAAGCGCGCCTTACTCATCGACCTCGGCGGTGGCAGCTGCGAATTGACGCTCTCCATCGCCGGCCACATCGAGGACATGGTGAGCCTGCCCATCGGTGCGGTGCGACTCACGCAGACCTTCCTGCACCACGATCCTCCGTGGCGAATCGAGCTGGAGCAGATGCGTGGCGTGATTCAGCGGGAAGTGACCCGCATACAAAAGCGCATCATCGGCGCCAAGCTCCAGATGATTCTGGCGACCTCGGGCACACCCGCCGCGCTTTCAGGACTCTACGCTGCCAAGGTGCGCGGCTACGATGAGAGCAAGCCGCACACCGTGCCGCAGGCAGCGGTAGCATCCCTGCTAAAGGAACTGAGCCGGCGCAATCTCTCGCAGCGGCGCGCCCTGCCCGGCATTGGGCCGCGCCGCGCCGAGATCATTGTTGCCGGCGCAATGGTTTTTGCCGAACTCATGCAGCTTTGCCAGCTGCGCAGCTTCCGCTATCTGCCATTAGGTTTGCGCGACGGCCTGTTAGCGCAGATGATGGCCGACTACAACGCCAGCGCGGCCATGCGCGAGCGCGTAGAGTCGGAACGGCACGATGCTCTGCTGGCTGTAGCCAAGCACTATGGCGCCGACTTGCAATTTGCCCAACGCATTCGCGACCTGGCATTGCAGCTTTTCCAGCGTCTGAAACGAGTGCATCAACTCCCCGCCGAATATGAAGACTGGCTGGAGGCCGCGGCCATGCTGCATGAGGTGGGTGCGTATATCAATCGCTCGGGTCGCCGCCGCCACACCTACTATGTCATTTCCAACTCCGAGCTGTTTGGCTACACGCCGCTGCAGCGCCGTATCATCGCTGCTGTCGCCCGTTATGTCGGCAAATCTCTGCCCACACCCAACGACCGCGTGATGAGCATCTTGCCCGGCGTCCACCAGATTCATGTCGCCAAGGCCGTCTCTCTACTGCGCCTGGCCAGAGCACTGGATCAGGGCCGTCGCGCGGCCGTCAGCCAGTTGAAGGTCCGCCTCCGCCAGGACGGACAAGTGCGATTGCTTCTGACCCCACGACCGCCGGAAGGTATTGAGCTGGAACTGTGGGCGGTAGGACAGGAAAAAGACTACTTCGAGACCGTCTTCGGGCGCGAATTGCTGGCTGAGGCATGCTGAATCGCGCGCACAACCTTCGGCGGCATGTACCATTTGAGCTCAGCCGGCTCGCGTCCGGTTTTCACCACCTTCGCGATGGCGCCCTTCTTTAATTCAATGGCACTGTTCGTAGCCTCTCCCGCCAGGATCTTGTTCAGAAACTCTGACATGCTGGGGTTGTGGCCTGCCACCAGGATCGCTTCCTTGCGGCTGTAGCGGCGGAGCAGTTCCTGGAACTGTTCGTATGTGGCCTCCGAGCGCAGCGCGTCGTCGGTAATGACCTTGTCCTCATACCCGATCTCCTTGGCCACAACCGTCGCCGTCTGCATGGCACGCCGCAATGGACT
>PLBD01000469.1 GCA_003135315.1 Acidobacteriaceae bacterium
CCGCGAATTCGTTGGTGATCACCCGGCCGCGCTGCTGAAACCAGTAGTAGACGAGCTGATGCTGGCTGCCGAGCTCGATCAACGCTCGGTTGACGCGCAGCGGTTCGCCGCCGACCTTCACGCCATCGAGGGTTCGCTGCCCGAAGGTGCGGAACTGCCATCCGCCGCCCGGCAGGCAGGAGCGCGGGGAATGCACGGCCTCGCCCTTGCGCTGCGAATTGTAATAGGCCATGTAGAGGTTGACCGGGGCGCCATGGCCGTCTTCGAAGTCTGCCAGCAGGTAATCATCCAGCTTGAGTGCATCGATGTACACGCCTTCCATCGGTTGCGAACGGCCATTCCATTGCGCGAACTGCAGCGGAAACGACGCGAAGGAGGTGCGCGCGGGAATGGTCTCGGCCGGCCGCGGCAGGACCCATGACACGGCCAGGAACAGCAGCACCAGCGCCCCCGCCGCATAGAATGGCTGCGGAACGCTGCGATTCGCGATCGTGGTGCCCTTGGGCGTCGGCCGCGGAAAGTCGATTCCAAACAGTTCCCGCCACGTGCCGTTCTCGTGGCCGATCCTGTTCAGGACGGCGATCTCTCCGACCATCAGCGCCGCGCTGAACATGAAGACCGCCCATCCCTGGAACTCGTGGAGAAACCCTTCCGCCATCCCGATGCCCCAGTGCTCGACCATCACGCCGATGGTTCCTATGCGGAAGCTGTTCATGAAGATCGTGATGAAGACGCTCGACGCGAAAACGAACACCCGCTTCCACATCGCCCCCTTGTAGAAATAGGCGAAGAGAAACCCCAGGGTCATCATGGGAAACAGATATCTCAAGCCGTCGCAGGCTTCCGCCACCTGAAGCTTGTATCCGCCGAGATCGATCACGTTGCCTTCGACGAAAACGCTGATGTCCATCAGGCGCATGAACCACACGCCGAAGCTCGAGGACAGCAGCTGCAGCTTCGTCGACAGGTTATGGAGCACGAAATACGGGGGCGGAATCATGAAGGCGAGGAACAGCAGCGGCACGGCGAGGAGCCGAAACGCCGGGCGGCCGGTAAAGCTGAGCACGATTCCGGCGATGGTCACGATGAAGGCGTACTGGACCACGGTGAAAATGGTGGCTAGCTGGCCGACGATCAGCATCAAACCGCCGAACGCGACCAGCGCCACGCCAGCCCAGCTTCCCGTCATCGGCTGACGCTCGATGCGATCCTTGCGCTGCCAGACCAGAAACGCGCTGATGAAGGGAATGATCACCCCGTGGCTGTACTCCGGGGTGATCATCCAGGTGGTCCACATCCAAGCAAGACCGTCCCAGAACAGCGCGATGACGGCCACGGCCAGAAGCGCGGTCGCAGCCACCACCCCGAACGGCAGGCGCCACGCCCGCCCGGGCAGCGGCAGGGCTTGGGTATTTTCGACGAGCATCCGGCAGTCTCCCGATCCGAAGGCGCTATTTCACCGTGGAATGCGTTTCAGACGTGTTACACGGCGACAATGTGTCAAATGGGGAGGGTGTCTTTCGGCGTCGCCCGTGCGCGCTCAACGGGCGATTCCGCCGTGATCACTTAGAATCAGATGCGCCAAACAGCGGGGCTGTTAGATCCGACGGATATGTTCGGCACCGGCGCCGCCATTCCCCTCGCTCCGGAGGAGCGCCTTTACAGCGCATCCGGGGAAAGCATACATTCCCACCTGATGGACAAGACGTGCATCGGGGAGTGCAACTGAAGAATTTTCCGGGGAGCGGCGCCTTCGCAGCGCTTGCCCTGTCGTGCGCGTTGGGCTTCGGTTCCGATGGCTGCCAAGCGCTTGCGCTCGGCGAGTATCAGGCCAAGCCCGGGGACACCCTCGATTTGTACGTCGCGGGCTCCTGGGCGCAGGACAATACGCTGCAACAGCTCCTGCAACTGATCTGCGAAACCGATTCGCTGGATGTCTATCGCGCCCCGGGACGCTATGTGCGGCTGTTTTTCTGCCGCATGAAGAGCAGCCAGGCGTCGCTGGCCGGTTTGCCCCCCGGGCAGAAGATCGCATTTCATAAATCGTCCATTGCAGGCGGCGGCAGCGGTGTCGGACCCCTGATACAGCGCACGCCCGTGGAGTTTCTCAACGTCGAGGACCTCCGCGACCATTTGGACGACCGCTGTCCGGCGGCCAGCCGCATGAAGCACGCGGGCCAGGGCGACCTGAGCGGTTTCACCGAGTATGAGTGCCTCAATCCAACCCCCCGTTTCGAGGTGCCGGACGTCGGCATGTCCGACGTGGAGCCGAAGTTCTTCCTGAACCTATTCGGCCTCGGACCCAGCGCCCTCGAGGCTTTGTCGGTGCACCACCCGAGCGCGTTGATCTACGGCGTGCCCGTCAGCCTCGGTCTGCGCAATGCGCTGCAGAGCGCTCGATTTGCGAAGAGCCAGCCTTGCAATCCGGCCAACCCGCACTACGCAGAACGAGTCGCGGCCGGCCACGGCTCGCACGTCGCGCGCGGAGAGACCGAAGAGTGCATGCCGGGCCTGTCCCGGGTGCAACTGGCCGGAGTCTTTTCCGGCGCCCTCACCGACTGGGGACAGATCATCAACCCCGAAGGGTATCCTCTTGCCGCCAAGACGCGGCAGCCCGGCCGGTTCACGTCACCCCCGGGAGTGCGTGCACCGAGCGATGACCGTGTCTTCGTCTGCCGCCGGCCGAACACGGCGGCCAATCAGGCTGCATACGAGATGTTTTTCCTCAATCAGCGGTGCGCTTCCGGAGACAGCCCGTTCGTCCAGTCAGGCGACAATGTTTTCCAGGGCGCCGTTACCGGCGACG
>PLBD01000366.1 GCA_003135315.1 Acidobacteriaceae bacterium
TTGCTGGTCTCCAGCACCCCCTGCACCACCTGCGCGTTGCTGCTCTGCTCGCTGCCCGCCGGGGCGGAGAAATAGCTGCTGCCTGCCGGGGTCAGCGCCGTCCCGGAGGCGAACTGCACGACTTGCACCTGCCCGGCCAGCGCGCCGTCCACGGAAATGGTCCCGTCGCTGCTGACATCCAGCTTGCCCGGCGGGATGGTGATCGGCCCTTGCGTGCCCAGCACCGCGTTGCCGTCGGGGGTGACCAGATGGCCGTTGCTGTCGACATGGAAGTTGCCGTTGCGGGTATAGAGCTTGCCATTGCCCGTCTGGACCGCGAACCAGCCATCGCCTTGCAGGGCAAGATCGAAATCGCTGCCGGTATGTTCCAGGCTGCCTTGCAGCAGGTTGGTGTGGCTGTCGCCCAGCACCCCGAAATCGTTGACCGCCTGCGCCACGGGATTGGAACTTACGCTGGCGCTGGTATTGGCCAGCACGGAACGAAACGTAGGGACCTGCGCCTTGTATCCGTTGGTGTTGGCATTGGCCAGATTGCCGGCGGCCACATCCAGTGCCTGGGTGCGCGCCACCAATCCGGCACAGGCTGCATAAAGTCCGCTGTCCATGAGGTCGCTCCGCGGATGCGAATGCAAAAACGTTACCAAAGCGGAACGCAGGGAGAGCGGAAATCAAGCACTTAGGAGGCAGGGAGATTAGATCGGGTTAAGAAGTGGCTGGTGGCCAGTAGCCAGTTGCCAGTGAAAAATTAGACTCGGCGCTCCAAGGGAAACGGGTCAGCTGTTTTCCCGGATCGGGAAAACGCCGGATTTCGCGTTTACAGCCCCGCCGTCGCGTTCCAACCTTCCGGACAGCCTCAGATACTTCCAGCCGTCCTGCGCTCGTTCTAGGGCCATCCTGGACGCCGCAATGGGCATCCTACGAGCGAGTCTGATTGATCGACAATTCTGGAATCATTGTATGACAGAAATACGGCCTATAAGTGCCGTCATGCGGCGATCGCACTGGCTGCAGATCTTTACGAAGCACAGAGGCCACGGAATTTGTTGTCTTGCTCTTCTCCGTGCTTCCGTGGTGAAAAGTGTCTTGCCGTTGAAGCTCTATCCCTTTTGCAGCAGGGGCAGCACGTGCTGCTTCATCTGGTCAGGGGTAAAGGGCTTGCGAATGTAACCCCTCGCTCCGCAGGAGATGGCCTGCATCACGTGCGACTCGCTGCCTTCGGTGGTGATCATCACCACGGGTATGCCCTTGGCGCTGTCCACGCTCTGCAACTGGCGCACGAACTCCAGCCCATCCATCACCGGCATGTTGATGTCGCTGAGCACCAGGTCCACCCTCTGCCGGCGCAGGATGTCCAGCGCCTCGACGCCGTTGCCCGCCTCCAGTATTTCGCCGATGGAGACCCCGCCCTGCTGCAGTGCGCGGGCTACAATCTTCCGCATCACCGAAGAATCGTCCACGATCAACGTACGCAAGCCTTCCACATTCACTCCCACGGGTTGCGGCGTTCCAGCCTGGCCATGAATTCCCATGGATCGAGGCCGTGCAGGTTGGCCTTGGCCCAATTAGCCATCTCGCAGCAGCGGCCGAGTAGAAAATTACGTTGCCCGGCGCCGGTGGCCGGCCAGCAATGCCAGAGCGGGCTGTCCGCCAATTCTTCCAGCGCAGCGGTCAACGAAGCAGGTTCGGCCTCGGCCGCCAGCACCGCGTCGGCAATCAGGACGATACCCAGCAGCGGATCGCCCGGAGGCTCTTGCTCGTCGTCGGCCATCCGGGCCATGGCAGCCCGTACCATCGCCGCCGGCAGGGTATGGCACATCGTGGACAGCAGCGCGGCCTGGGAAATTGCCGGCGCAGCCAGCCGCACGATGGCCGGCAACTCGAACAGCAATCCGGAAAGATAGGACTTGCGCGGCATGGAGTTGCCCAGTTCGCGCGCCAGCAGGTGAGCCGCCGCGGCCCGGGCCACGGCGTTTGTAACCAGCCGGCACAGCCGCGTCTGTTTGGCGGCGTTGCCGCTGCACTCAATTCGGGGAGCGCGCTGGAGCAGTTGCAGCAGCGCTTCCCGCCCGGCTGCCACCACCGCCAGGGGAAGCTGCCAGATAGGATCGTCGCCTTCGGCGCGGTCGCGATTCGCCAACTGCAACGTGCCGAACGCCAGTCCGGGATCGAGCGCGATGGCAGCGCTGGCCAGCTCCACATCGACCGCGCCGTCCTGTAGCAGGAGCGTCAGCAGCGAGACGGAGCGGGTAAGCAGTGGCAGAAGCAGTGAGAACGGTTTGCCGGGATACAGCGACGCGTTGGGATCGGCTGTGCCCTCCAGCACGGCCGGACGGCGTGCAAGCGGGCGGACTGGGATGGCGAAATTCATATCGGCGCCTGTGGTTTCCATCGGCAGGCGCGGCACACGCTTTAGGTGCTGCGGCGCGCCCCGCGACGGTTTGTATCCGCGAAGGTTTGACCGCCTCATTCGGCTTCACGTAGGCTTGACAGTTATTCTGTCGAGTCTTCATGAAGATTGCTGAAATGGCTTCCCTCCACGTCGCCGAAGAGATCACGGAACTGGTCGGCGAAACTCCCGTCCTGCATCTGCGCAAGCTGGTCCCCGCCGGCGCAGCCGATGTCTACGCCAAGCTCGAGTACCTGAACCCCGGCGGCAGCATCAAGGACCGCGCCGCGCTCGGCATGATCACGAAAGCCGAACGCGATGGCAGGTTGCAGCCGGGAGCGACCATCTTCGAAGCTACCGCCGGCAACACCGGCGTGGGATTGGCGCTGATCGCCAGCGGCCGCGGCTACAAGACGGTGCTGGCGGTGCCTGAAGGTTTCTCGCAGGAGAAAGTTACGCTGATGGAGGCGCTCGGCGCTGAGGTGATTCGTACTCCTCACGCCGGTGGTATGCAGGAAGCGATTGATTACATCAAGGCACGCGCCGCCCGCACTCCCAACTCCTTCGTCGCCGCGCAATTCGAAAATCTGGACAATCCCGACTTCCACTACGAGACCACGGCCCGCGAGTTTTACGATCAGCTTGGCGGACAGGTCGACGCCATCGTCATCGGCTGCGGCACCGGCGGCACGTTTACCGGCGTGGCGCGCTATCTGAAAGAGCGCAATCCCAAGACGCTGGCGATTGCGGTGGAGACGCAAGGTTCAGTGCTCGGTGGAGGCCCCAAAGGCGAGCACGAAGTGGAAGGCATCGGCGCCAGCTTCATTCCCAAGACCTTCGACGGCTCGCTCGCCGACGAGATCATCGCCGTCAACGACCATGATGCCTTCGATATGGTGAAGAAGTTGGCGGCGATTGAAGGCGTGCTGGCGGGATCCAGCGCGGGAGCGAATGTTTTCGCGGCGATCGGCATCGCGAAGAGGTTGGGCGCGGGCAAGCGCGTGGCGACGATTATCCCCGACTCCGCCGAGCGGTATTTGTCGAAGGACATCTTCCACTTCAACGAGAAAAGCTAATTCACCACGGAAGCACGGAGGGCACGAAAGCACTCCCTCTTGTTAAGAAGTCGGCTCGCATCGGCAGGGGCCGAAAGCCCGTAGGGCGAAAGTGATTAGCCCAGCGCGGAAGCGCT
>PLBD01000055.1 GCA_003135315.1 Acidobacteriaceae bacterium
GGCGGTTCGAGCAGGTGTGGGCATCTCGTTTGCCGACCACGAAAGGATTGGACAACCACGAGATGGTGGACGCAATTCTGGATGGCAGGCTGAAGAGCTTGTATCTGTTCGGGGAAGAGATGGGCCTGGTGGACTCGAACGCGAACTACGTCGCAGATGCGTTGTCCCAGCTAGATTTCTTTGTCGTGCAGGAGATCTTCTTCAGCGCCACTTGCCAATTTGCCGACGTAGTCTTGCCCGCTGCCCCCAGCCTGGAAAAGGAAGGAACCTTCACCAGCACGGAGCGGCGAATTCAGCGGCTGTACCAGGTATTTGAGCCACTGGAGGGCAGCCGGCCCGACTGGCAGATCGTGCAGGATGTAGCGAACCGTCTCGGCGCCAACTGGCATTATCAGCACCCTTCCGAGATCATGGACGAGGTCGCATCACTCACGCCTCTGCTGGCCGGCGTGAATTACAAGCGGCTGGAAGGGTATAACTCTCTACAGTGGCCGGTTACCGCGGACGGTTCAGACCAGCCTCTGCTATACCGCGAGCGCTTTGCTTTTCCTGATGGAAAGGCGCGGCTGTTTCCTGTTACGGTACCTAAACTGACCGAACAGCCTGACGATAACTTCGATCTGCATCTGAACAATGGGCGGCTGCTGGAGCACTTCCACGAAGGAAATCTGACCTACCGCACTGAAGGGATCCGGGAGAAAACGCCGGACACGTTTGTCGAAGTCTCCCCCGAGCTCGCACAGCAGCGAGGTATCCAGAGCGGCACCTGGCTGCAATTGAGCTCACGTTATGGAGACGTTCGCGCGCGCGCCCTGGTAACCGACAGAGTGCAGGGGAAAGAACTCTACATGCCGATGAACTCCAGCGTGAGTCCGGTCAACCGCTTGACCAGCAGCTTTACGGATCCGGTGACGCACACTCCGGCCTACAAGGAGGCGGCTGTCAAGATTCGCGTGCTCCCTGAGGTTGGCGAAAATCCGTTGCCCAGAATCAACTCTCGCTTCGGTCATCCCACACCCCAGCGAGGCGTTGAAGTTGAGCGCAAGTGGAAGCGCCCAGCCTATCGCACGCCCGGAAACGGGCTGGCAAAAATCGAAACCAATTAAGAACGAGGAGACAAGACAGTGGCCAAACCGATTCCATTCGAGGTTCCTGCGCGTGACCCGCATCTGGAGTTGCAGTCCCGCCTGCAGGACGCACCCGTGGAACATGCCGAAGCGCTGCTTGCGATGTACGACGTGCTCCAGGGTCTTCACGATCGTGGAGTACTTGACTTCGTGCGCGGCGGTCTCGGCGCCGGCGACAAGATTGTGGAGACCCTGGTGGACGCGACCAAGACGCCGGAAGCGATACGCGGCCTTCGCAATCTGATTGTCATGGCCAAGCTTCTGGGAACTCTTGAGCCTGAATTGCTTCACAGTTTCGGCGTTGCCTTCCACGAAGCGCTGACCACGGCGAAGGCACAGGAAGCAGAGCCTCCGGGCATGCTGGCAATTTTGAACCAATTTCGCGGGCGCCAGTTCCGTCGCGGCCTGGTGCTGGTGAACGGCTTGCTCGAGGCATTCGGACGCAACCTGCCCGTGCAAGAAAACCCGTGAACAAGCTCTGATCAGCTATAGGCCGGAGTCGCGCTTCCACTCGGCCTTCTGGCAACGGCTGGGTGGCGTGTGGATTCTGCTGGAACTTGAAAAATCCTCCGATCCCGGCGTGTTATGATCCAGTAACTCTCAAGAAGCGGCCGCGTTACGGCATCCTGGCTAACGAATGTCTGGTCTTCGTGGACGAACAGTCATCATGCTCTGCATGCTGGTTGCTGAAGGCATCTCATACGCCCAGAAAGCGCCTCCCGTTCCCGACCATCCCTGGGACGCTTCCTTGGCGAAGCAGCCACTCAAAGCGCCTCCGCGCCTCGTTCCGGTCCCCATCCTTGATCCGGCAAAGATTTACGCCCTGTCCGAATTGGTAAGCATAGCCGAACAGAACAATCCAGAGACGCGCGTGGCCTGGCAGAACGCCAAGGCGCGAGCCGCGGATCTGGGAGTCTCTGAGTCCACCCTTTATCCAACGCTGGCGGCCGCTGCCCTCGCGGGGAGCACCCGAAACGACATTTTCTTTGGACCCGATTTTCAGCGGCAAACCGTAGAGACTTTCTCGCCTGTTTTCCTGTTGGATTACGTCATCTTCGACTTTGGGCAGCGCTCCCAGGAGATATCCATCAGCAAAAGCAATCTCCTGGCCGCTAATTTTCAATTTAATGACACCCATCGCAAAGTCATCTTTCAGGTAATGCAAGCCTACTATCGCCTGCTGGATAGTAAAGGACTGCAGGAGGCGGCAGAAGCGAACCTGAAGAATGCTGAGACAGTGCAGCAGGCGGCCGAAGCCCGCCTACAGAATGGGTTGGCAACATTGCCCGATGTTCTTGAAGCCCGAAGCGCCGCCGCGCAAGCCGATTACGATCTGCAGGCAGCCGTCGGGGCGGCCGAGATTGCGCATGGCGATCTTGCGACCTCCCTGGGCATTTCGCCCACCACGCAGTTCCAAGTGGAGAGTATTCGGGACATTAAGATGCCCGACAGCATCGCTGACACAGTCGAGACCTCCATCGACAAGGCGCTCTCAAGGCGGCCCGACCTGATGCAACGGGTTGCCGGACTACGTGCCGCGGGCGCCGAGGTGGGTGCGGCGCGTAGGACCTATTTACCGACGTTGAGCGTCGACGGCCGCGCTGGTCTGGGCCGTTCGTACGGCGAGCAAATACAACTGCCGGGAGTCTACTCGCCTACTCAGGAGACCTGGGATGCACAGCTTAGTTTAAGGTGGACAATATTTGACGGGTTGGCCAGGGAAAACCGTCTGGCGAGAGCGCATGCTGATCAAGAACAGGCTGCCGCGAGCGTGGACGCGATTCGAGATCAAGTGGAGAACCAGGTCTGGGCGGCGTACTCGACAGCCCGTACCGCACTGCGTCAGCAAAAAGCGGCCGCTGCGCTGCTCGAGTCGGCAACCGAGTCCTACAATGCTGCTTTGGAATCGTACAACTACGGTGTACGCAGCCAAATCGACGTGGTGTCGGCGCAGCGTACTTTGGCAGTGGCGCGCACCGCAGACGTCACGGCGCGGACCCAACTATTAACGGGATTGGCTGCTCTGGCCTATCAAACCGGCGATCTACTTTATGCGAAGACTCCGTGACGTGAAAACAAAATCGCAAGCATCGAAGAATCCGTCCAGGTTGCGGCTTGCGGTGATTGCCGCCGGCACTGCAGCAACGCTCTCGGCAACGGGGTGCTCGCGGGCGCCTTCGTTCAACATTCTCGGGTCGTTTTTCCCGGCCTGGATTCTGTGCGGGATCATCGGCATACTGCTGACCGTCGGAGTACGGATTCTGTTTGTGCGCGCCAAGTTCGAGCAGGAGCTTTCGCCGCTGATCTTGATCTATCCGTGTCTGGCCGCGTTTTTCACGTTTTCGATCTGGTTGCTGTTCTTCAGCTGAATTAGGAAAGAGAAGCCATGCCTGATAACGACACTCCTGTTCAGCGCAAGCGCCTGGGGAAAATAGTGAGCGTGGCGGTCCCAGCCGCTGCGCTCATCGCCGGACTGTTGGTGATATACCAGACCACGGTGTACCCTCGCACCGATGACGCGGAGGTGTTTGCCAATTTCATTGGCATCGCTCCCCAGGTAGACGGCCCTATCACCACACTCGCCGTGCAGGACAATGCCTTCGTCAAGCAGGGCGGGCTGCTGTTTGAGATTGATCCCCGGCCTTACGAATATGCGTTGCAGCGAGCGCGGTCCGATCTGAGCACGCTGGAGGGCCAGATTGTCGACGAGAGCCGGACTATCGCATCGCAGGAGAGCGCGGTCGGCGCAGCGCGCGCCAACACCGACAGCGCCGCTGCAAACGTCGATCGCGCGGCATCCGCCGTCAACGAGGCGCGGGCCAACGTCGCCAGCGCCAAAGCGGAATTGGACCGCGCCCAGGCTGAACTCCTGTATACCTCCAACAACTTTAATCGCATTGAGCCGTTGCTGGCCAAGCAATTTGTCACCGTCGACCAGGTGGACCAGGCCAGAACAGCGGTCACCGCGCGACAACAAGCCGTGGACCAGGCGCGCTCGCAAGTGGCGCTGGCGGAAGCGCAGGTGCTATCGGCCCAGGCGCAATATCAACAGGCGAAGGCAGCGATGCAGCAGAGTCACGCGCAACTGGCCCAGTCGCAGCACAGCGTCTTGACACTCGATCCGCTCACCGCACAACGCGAGGGCAAGGCCGCCATCATCCGCAACGCCGAATACAACCTGAACAATTGCCGCATCTACGCCCCGTTTGACGCTCGGGTGACGAACCTCACCATCTCGCAGGGCGCTTACGCACACACGGGACAGCAGGTCTTCACGCTGATCGACACGCGCGTCTGGTGGGCCGTGGCCAACTTTCGAGAAACTCAGCTCCGGCACATCAAGCCGGGAATGCACGCCGACGTATACGTGCTCTCACGCCCGAACGTGCGCTACGACGGCGTCGTGGACAGCGTTGGCTTTGGCGTGCAGCCGGACTCGACGCTGGTCGGAACGTTCGGCGGGACCGGCCTGCCCGATGTGCAACGCTCCCTGAACTGGGTACATCTGGCCACGCGTTTTCCCGTGCGGGTGCGGATTCAAGCACCCGAGACCGAGCCGTTTCGTTTGAGCGAGTCGGCGGTCGTGGTCATGCGCCCGGATTCCTCCGGAAGGACGCAGTAGCAATGGCGTCGCAGGATCAGGCGCTTCCGGCGTTTATTCCGTCCGGGAAGCTCGACAGCGCCAGCATCTGGTTCTGGCAGTTCCTCAAGACCGAGCTTGCTCCTTACCCAGGCCGCGCCTGGGTGGTTGGCCGGATGGTTATCGCAGCCACCGTTACCATGGTGCTGGTGATGACGTTTCGGATCCCGTACGGATTCCTGGGCGCCATCTACACACTCTTTCTCAGCCGGGAAAGTCCCACTGTAACCTTGCGCGCCGGCATCCGCACAGTGATCGTCTATGCGATCGCCACCGTCTACACCATTGTTGGCATAATGACGATGGTCGGCTCCCCCGTCACTCACTTTCTGTGGATCATAACGTCGCTTTTCGTGGCGTTTTATCTGATCCGCATTATTCCCGATTACTTTACGGCGGTCGCCTTCGGCTTTACGCTGGCGGGGGCGATTCCGCTGTGGGATGAAACCTTTCTCACCGTAAACCAGCGTACTGAGAACACGCTCTGGCTGGGATTTTCCGTGCTTGTCGGCAGCGCGGTGACAGTCGCTGTGGAGTACGTCTTTCGCCGCGTGCATCCCATGACCGATGTGACACAGGCCCTGGAGAGCAGGCTGCGGGCAGTGGAAGATGTCCTACGGCAGATCGCCGCGGACCTTCCCCTTGGCGGCAAGCTGGAAAAAGAGATCTCCCTGTATTCGGCCCTGGGCACTTCCCGGTTAAGGAGGCAGCTGCTGCGCTCCGGATATCCGCCTCAGGTCATCGCGCAGATGAACGTAGCCGTTGCCTTGCTGGGGCGTCTGTCCGATCTTGCCGCCAGCATGCGCATTGTCCGGTCGAATCAGCCCATCGCTCTCAGCGCAGCGGATCGAGACCGGTGCTTGCGCCTCGCAAGCCAGATTTCAGATCTTCGGCGCGATTTGCAGCTGCGCAAATTGCCACGCGTAATCGAGCTTTCTAGTCTGGCCCAACCGTCGGAGCTACCCCTTCTGCCGGAGATGGAGCGTACGGTCGCGCTGATACCGCATGCATTCTCCGGTTCCGAGAGCGCCGAGGACCTCTTTGTTCCGCCAGCTTTGGATGCGGCGGCGAACCAACGATTTCTGGTCGCCGATGCTTTTTCCAACCGCGACCATCTCAAATTCGCGGTGCGAGGAACGCTGGCTACGATGCTGGCGTACGTGGTTTACCAGTCAGTCGATTGGCCGGGGCTGAGCACTGCGGTTGCGACCTGCATTATCACAGCGTTGTCGACGATTGGATCCTCCCGGCAAAAGCAATTTCTTCGACTTGGAGGAGCCATTATCGGGGGATTCGTCTTCGGTACGGGCGCGCAGGTCTTTGTGCTGCCCTATCTGGATTCGATCACCGGATTCACACTTCTGTTTGTGTTTGTCACGGCTATCTCCGCGTGGATCACGACGGCAACCCCGAGGCTTTCCTATCTGGGCGTGCAGCTTGCCCTGGCTTTCTATCTGATCAACCTGCAGGAATTTGCCATGCAGAGTTCCCTGGCCATCGCCCGCGATCGTATCTTCGGCGTGCTTCTGGGCTTGTTGTGTATGTGGCTGGTCTTCGATCGGCTGTGGGTGCGGGATGCACTGCAGGAGATGGAGGATGCGTTTGCCCGCAATCTGCGGATGTTGGCCGAACTCATCGAACAGTCACGGGAACCTGACCGCCATCAGGCAGCCCGGCGTGTGATCCAGTTGCGGGACCAGATCAACGATGGCTTCAACACGGTCAAGTCACAGGCAGACGCGGTGGTGTTTGAGTTTGGGCCTTCGCGCGAACGAAAACTCAAGATTCGCGACGACATCAGGCGTTGGCAGCCCACGCTGGGCACCCTGCTGCAAGTGCAGATCACCGGCTTGCAGTACTTGTTCGACAAGCGATATCCGGAACTATCGCAACCAATCACAGGCGCGCTGACTGCCTTTGAAGAAAACATGGCGATCGTCGCTCGGGCAATGTCCGACGAAGTTGCGGGCAAGATAGCTCAGGCCGGCCCCGATGTTCAGGAATCGGCTGCGAGACTGCGGCAGGAGATTGAAAAGCACTACACGGCTTCTGATCTTCCAATCCCGCCCACATTGGTTGATATGATCACCATAACCCAGAATCTTGCATCCATCATTGCCCCGCTGTACGCCGACATTCACTCAACGTTCGCAAATTCTCAGCGCGGCGCAATGCATTATCCGGTCCTTACCGAAAAAACCACCTGATTCTCAGACGCGCCGGGCTGCGCAACCTTGGCGACACGACCCGTCCATAAATCAACGCCGTTTGGATCTTGACTAGCAACCGTAGTTCCAGCCCGGTTCACTCGCCCACTTTTGAAAGCATGGCGACGCGGGATCAAGCGCTATCGGCAATGTGGTCGCGGGACGTTGGCCGTCGATGAGATGGCTCTGATTCAACCACGTCCCAGGCCACGCGATTGTTATTTGCGTCTCAATCTCGTCCTTGCCGGCCGCTGGGACACGCGGTGGAGTAGCGATAACGGGCTCCGGTCCGAACACGGCGGCCGAAACGCTCTTGCCGTCGCTCCAGCCGCTCATCACCACCCAGGTCTGCCCGAGCTTCGCCGCTGCCATGGGCGCAAACGGCGTCTCGGGAGGATATGGCTGGTTGAAGAGCTTGGGATCTTCCTGCATGGTGACGCCGGATGGGACGCCCATCGGAGCTGCCAGCAGATCGGCGCGCAGCGCGCTCAGCGTGCCGAAGACCTCCGGCACCGCCAGCTCCTCGCCCAAGGTCAGGCCAATCCTCCCGATGGGCGTCGGCACCACAACCCAATCGCTGCCTTCCTTGGCCCACTGGGTCTGATTCGGCGGCAGGTGTGTCGCACGGTAGCGCGCGAGAATCGTTCCGTCAGGGCCTGCCAGTGCCACTGTGTGATAAACACTCCCGCCGTCGCGTTCCGGATAGCTTCCGACAGAATAGCCTCCGCCAGCCTTTGCGGCCTCGCACAAGCGCTGCTCCGCCGCACCCCCGCGGGATTCGGCGGCCGCCGTGTACGCCGCGCTCCCGGCGTCGGCTCCAACCGAGAACAGCTCGGGCAGGACGAGCAAACCGCCGCGTGGTGGCTGCGGAAGCGACGCTGGCGGCTTTCCGGACGCAGGCCACGAAACAGCTTTGACCCCGACGTCTTTGGGCGTCGTGGTTGCGTTCGGGTCGGTTGGCGCACGATGCAGCGCAAGCAGGCCGTAAATCTCCGGCCTGCGCCGCGCCAGCACAGCATTCCGCACCGGTGTGCTCATAGACGGCTTGATTTCAGCAACGATCATGCCGTGCGCGCCCGGCGATAACACCTCGGGCGCCACCACTGGCGCTTGCGCGACCTTGTTGCCCGATGGGTCCCAGATACTCGATCCGCCATTGTAGTAAAGCGTCTGGCCAGTCTGCGGGTTCTTCTCGATGCCGTCACGCGTCGCGGCGACCAACCAGACGCCGTTGAACGCAGCTATGTGCTGCACGGTCGCAACGGTTGAGTGATCTCCTTTGGCTTTTGCGGGCGGCGTCCCCGGACTTACGCGATCGGAACTGCTCAGCCATGCGACAACATCGACTTTATGCAACGCGGCGAGTCTGGGATACTGCCAGTAGGTATCGTCGTAGCAGATCAGCATCGTCAGCCGGCCCAGTTCGGTGTCGAAGACCGGAAAGCCGCCGTCGCCGGGAGTGACCCAGGCCTGGTCCTGAGCGTTCAGGCCGTGCTTGCGATACTTGCCGATATATCCGTTCGGACCGATCAGCGCAGCGGTGTTATAGCCCAGCCCCGTGGCTGGGTCGATCTCGGCAATGCCAACCGCCACGTACATGTGGCGGCGCGCCGTGACTTTCGCCAGCGCGTCCGTAGTCTTACCCGGCACGGTATCAAGGTACGGGCGCACCATGGCAAAACTGTCGAATATGTAGCCGATGGTCGCCTGTTCGGGAAGCACCGCAAGCTTGACACCTTGTGCGCCGGCCGCATCCACTGCGGCCGAGATACGAGCGATGTTGCCTTCCAGATCGCCCCAGGCCGGGTCGTACACAATGGCGGCAGCCTTGTACGATTTCAGCGGCTCGTCCGCAGCCCAAGCTCGCGGAGGCGGCGCCATCACCGCTATCACAGCCGCGAGAAACGCGGCCCATAACCTGACACGTCCAACCATGTCCACCTCTCAGCTCGCCAACGTGAACACTGCAAACGTCTATGTGACTATTTGGTCAGAAACACATCTTTGCGCGGAAACTTCTCGAACAACGACGCATCTTGACCAAAATTTGTGGCAAGGATATCGGTCGGGTTCCCAGCTATCCACTGCGATAAATCAATGGTCTGGTAGTGACCGTTGTTAAAGACGATGAGAATGCGCGCCTTGCCGCTCCCCACATTTTCAATCGAGTGACCAAAGCCTTGCGGGATGTATCCAACGTCTCCCTTGCTGAGTTTCTCTTCGCGCCAGCGCCCCTGGGACCCGAACAGGGTCAAGCTGAATTCACCGCTCAGGATGTACTGCCACTCTGCCGCGTTGGGATGCCAATGCAATTCGCGCAGAGCGCCAGGCTCCATCTCCAGCACGACGCCCGTCATGGTCGTGGAAATGGGGAACTGAGAACCATCAACGCGCCACTCCAGCCCGCCACTGAAGGTCTCAAAGGGTTTCTGCGAAATAAGGCTGTACTTGTGGGTAAGCGGTGGTTTCTTCCAGCCCTGTAAGGGAGGTGCGGCGACGGGCGGCGGAATCTTGCCCTTGGCGAAGTAGACCTCTGTTTTCGGAAAACTGTCGAAAGTCGAAGCCGGAACGCCGAAGTTCTTCGCGAGCAAATCTTTGGGCGCGTGGCCAATCCAGTCCGAGATGCTGAAGGTACCGAATTCGGAGAAGTAGCCATTGTCGAAGACGAGAATAAAGTGGCACGGCTGATCGCCCAGGGTCTCGATAACATGCCCGTGACCGCGAGGGAAATACCAGATGTCACCCGGCTCAAAATCATTGGTTTCGGCGCAACCCTGAGGATCAATGACTGTAGTGCGCACCCGGCCCTCGGTGACGAAAGCCCACTCGGCCGCCGTGGCGTGCCAATGGAGTTCTCGCATGACGCCTGGCTGCATGCGCATCGAAACACCCGCGAGGGCCTTGGAGATCGGCAACTGGACCACCGTGGCCTCCTTGCCGTAGCTGCCATCGATGACCCGCCCTTCGGATTTTTCCAGTTCGAACTTGAAGGTTGGCAGCTCCTTCTCCGAAGTTACGGGATCAGGAACATTATTCTGAAAGCTATTGTCGCCCCCTTCGGAACTAATGGGGATGTTGGAAGAGAACATGGAAACCTCCTGTTGAGCGCTGTTTTACGCGCGATTGCCTTGCCCGTGTCATTGCTCGGCCGAAAGGCGGCCAAGCAGCGCGCTCGGCGTCGCCTTCGGGTTGGACACGGTCTGACCAGGATACTTCAGGATTTTTGGCGAAGCGCCGCGCGCGTTGGATCTGGGATAGCCGACGACGAGATCGTCGTATGGCGCGAGGACAGCCTTCGTCATTTTGAACATTCCTTTCCTGTCTAGACATAGAGGAGCATTCGGCCATTTCGCGATGGTCAAGCACATTTCGCCGACATTACCCATGTGTGTGAACCCGCATCAAGCCGGCCCTCATGGTCGATCGGACTTAACAGACTGATTTAAGAAAACGCTTGAAGAGCAAGGCGACGGTGTCGACGTTGTCGTATATGTGTCGGTGGCCATGATGCGAAACTCCACGTTCGCGTCGATGGTAGGTCAGCTTCCGGGATCAAGCACCGGGAGCGGTCCGCGCCAGCATCGCGGCGACCCCCTTATAACTTATTGATCTAACAAACATTCACCGGAGCGAACTCCCCGCTTCGCGTCGGCGGACCTTTGCGCCGAGCGCGTCCACGCCGTCCGCGCGGCGCCTGTCGGAGGGTCTTTTTTGCTGGTCCGCGACTTGCGTGTCGCCGGTCAGACGTTCCTTTTCAGAAGGCGACCCCGATGGCGTTCACTTCTATCTGTCACACCAGCGCCGTGAGTGAAGGGAGCATGGGGCTCTTTCAGGCCGGTCGCAAGAGCGTGCTCTTGGTCTGGCCAACGGGCGGCGAACTCAAGGCCTATCGCGGGCGTTGTCCGCATGCGGATATGCCGTTGAACTACGCAGCCTTCAACGGGCAGACAGTCACCTGCTTGCA
>PLBD01000166.1 GCA_003135315.1 Acidobacteriaceae bacterium
CCGCACCTGTGGCAAGCCACTGTGCACGGTTTGCGCCCGAGACGTCCGCGGCGTCATTTACTGCGAGGAGTGTTTGGCCTCGCACCTGAGCGGCGCTGTGACGCCGCCCGGCTCAACCGCTGTGCCTCCGGTGGTGGAACCGCCGCCCGGCACTCCCAGCCCCAAGATTGCCGCTCTCCTGGGATTCATTCCCGGCGTCGGCGCAATGTATAACGGCGAATTCGCCAAGGGCTTCATCCACGTGCTCATCTTCGCCACGTTGATCTGGATGACCGATCACTTGAGCGGCATCTTTGGCCTGGGCATCGCGGCCTTCGTGTGCTACATGCCCATCGAAGCCTACAAGACCGCGCGTGCGCGCGAGCTGGGACTGCCGGCGCCCGNNCCGCGGCCCAATCCCACGGCTGGTCCGGTCGCTAACTCTTTTGCAGCGGGCGCGCCTCCAGCGGGCGCTCCCGTCAATGTCGCCGGTGTCACCGCCAATCCGGGCACTGTTCCGCAAGGGCAACCGCTCGAAGAGGGCCAATGCTCGCGAGTTCCCGTGGGAGCCTATGTCCTGATCGGCCTCGGCGTGCTGTTCCTGCTCGATGAACTCGGCGCATTTCACTTCGACTGGATCTGGCGCTTCTGGCCTCTGATCCTGATTGCCATTGGCGTCCGCATCCTGATGCAGCGCCAGCGGAGAGGCTGGTAAGGGGGACATCATGAGATATCGTTACAACAAATATTGTTCCTGCGCCCGCTGCCGCGCTCATGGTTTCACCGCGCCCGCAGTTCTCATTACGCTCGGCGTCCTGTTTCTGCTGGACCAGATGGGCCACGCGCACTGGATGAATTTCGAATTCACCTGGCCGGCGCTGCTGATTGTGATCGGCCTGATCAAGTTGCTGGAAAACAGCGCTTCCATCTACGGCCACATTCCGCGCGAATACAATGCCACCCTGCCGCCCACTCCGGGCCAGCCCATTCCTCCGGGAACTCCGGGCTATCCCGGATATCCGCCGCCGCAGGCTCCAACCATCACGCCACCGCCTAACGCTCCGGCCGGTTTCGTCACGCCGGACTCGCAGGGCGTAAGACCGGCAGATAAGGGAGGACAAAATGGCTAGCGTGAATCCGTATTCCGTGACGGCGCCACCGCCGCCGCCGCCCGTTCCGCCGCCGTATCGCTACCGGCGTTCCTATGCGGGCCCGATCATTCTCATTCTGATTGGCCTGCTGTTCCTGATGAGAAACCTGGGCTTCCGGTTTCCCATCTGGCATTGGTTTGGACATTGGTGGCCGCTGCTGCTGATTCTCTGGGGTGTCATCATTCTGGTCGAGAATGTGACCTCGACGCGCATGGGCTATCGCACCCGGCGTCTCGGCGCCGGCGGCATCATCCTGATGGTCCTGCTGGTCACCCTCGGCGTCTCGGCGCATTACAGCTCCGACGTCGACTGGGGTGGCGTGCGCGATCAGCTCCAGATGGATGACGATCTCGGCGGCATGTTCGGCACCGCCTTTACCTTCGAGGACACGATGGAGCAGGCATTCCCGGCGAACGCCACCCTCCGCATCGTCGGCGATCGCGGCGCGCTGAACATCACGCCCTCCGAGGACGGCATCATTCGCGTGGCTGTCCACAAGAAGCTCTACGCACAGAATCAGAACGACGCCAACAAATATAACCAGGGCAGCAAGCCGCAGATCGAGTCCACCGGCACCACGGTAGTGTTGAATGCCAATACCGATGGCGCCGGCGACCACGGCGTGCAGACCGACATGGATATTCAGGTGCCGCCCGGGGCCACGCTCGACATTGCCAGCAAGCGCGGCGATGTCACCATCAACAACCGCAAGGCAGATGTCAAAGTCACCTTGCAGCACGGCGATGTTTCCCTGACGGAGATCAACGGCACGGTCAAAGTTAACTTGGAGAAAGGTTCCATCCGCGCCGCGCAGATCTCGGGTGATGTTGAGGTGACCGGCCACGTGGACAGCGTCAACATCGATGAAGTTGCCGGCGCGGCCCGCCTCGATGGCGACTTCTATGAAGACATTCGCCTCAGCAAAATCGCCAAGGGCGTCATCTTCAAGACCTCGCGCTCAGACATGGAGATCGCCTCCGTGCCCGGTGACATCGAGATTGCCAGCGATCAGGTTCGGGGCAATGACCTTACGGGGCCAACCCGCGTGGCCACCGGCTCCAAGGACATTCACCTGGAGGACGTCTCCGGCGACTTGCAGGTGCAATCAACCAACGGCGATGTGGAAGTCACCACCGGCGGCAAGCAGCCGGGCAAGTTGAGCCTGAATACGCAGCACGGTGATGTCGCTCTGACGCTGGCCGCCAAGACGCCAACCGACAAGGTGAATGTAGTGACGCAACACGGCGATGTAACCCTCACCTTGCCATCCAGCGAAGGATTCCAGATCACCGCCGGCACCGGCAAAGGGGACATCACCTCCGATTTTGACGCGATCAAGGTCGACAAGAACAACGACGCTTCGCACGCCACCGGAACCGTTGGCAACGGCATCAGCAAGCTGCAAGTCAACATCGTCGACGCCGGCGACATCAAGATCGGCAAGAGCTGAAGGCTGTGGCTGGTGGCTAGCGATCAGTGGCTATAAGTCTCGAGCTTCCAGTTTCGCCGGCCGCGCCGGGGCGACATTTGTGTTAGCCGCGGGCGTGAGCCCGCGGTGAAGCGGCAATAACAATTGAGCCGCGCAGCGGCGGCACAACACGCTCCTGGGACGACACGGTTCTCGAGCAAACTCTTTAGCTGCTGCTGCGGCTTTAGCGAGGCGATAGAGCGTCCGAAGGCCCTCCGATGACGCTGGAAGCCAGCCAGCGCGTCTACGGGCCGCTGACGCGGCCTGTGGACGGTTCCAAGGGAAGAGTCGGAGAACCTATGCAGACGGCCTACTGGGTCGAAGGCACTGGAAGATCACGAACGACACCCCCTGCGTTAGGGCCAGCAAGATCAGCAACACCAAGTCCGAACGCCAAGTGATGGGACTCGAACCGTCCGGGTAGCGAGTCTCCCAGAAGAACGAGTGACTGGAGAACATCAGCCAGCTCGCAACCCCCGCGCACAGGACGACGCCAACAAGAACCTCCGTCACGACGTGATGGCGGAAGGCTAGGAAGGAAATCCACTGCGTAAATCCCAGAAGCAAGAGAGCGACTATGGCCGTCCGCAAGCCGGGCTGACCGTTGACGAGAAGGCCCAGATAGAACGCTGCCATGATCCCAGCAACGCCCAAGGCCAAGCCGAAAAGAACCCGCAAGATGCTCTTCATGTTCCTCCTCACTGCGGCGGGAGCGGAGTTCGCACAACAGGCGCAGGATCGCTACCGCTTTCGCCATTCCCGCCCGCCGGTCGGAAGCCCCAGTTGTTGACCGTGATCTGACCGTCATAGCTTCCGGTCGCGTTAGCTGAAGCGGTCTGTCCTGGACCAACGACGATTCCAGTGTGGCCGTACACGTCTCCGTGCTGCTGTGCGATCACGTCTCCGGGCTGTGCTTCACTGAGCGGCTTCGTATCCGATAGGCCTGGGATATGGACGTTCGGATCAGCCAACTCGTGGGCATTCGGCATTCTCGTATTACCGTTCGCGTCGGTGATCTCAGGCCTGGTCTTACCGGCTTCTGCCAGCGTGTCTCCGACGAACTGATTGCACTTGTCTTGCCCTGAGTGGAAGTCCTGGGGATGGCCTACATCCTTGCCACTTGAGTTGTTCGTATGGATGCCCCAGTCCATGCTCCCTTCGTGGCTCTTTGCTGTCTGAGCTACGCTCCATCCTTTGACCTGGGCATCTGTCTTCCATCCGTTGCCGGAGACCCAGTTCTTGGTCTTCTGCCAGAGGTAGTCCGAGTGGCCGTCCACGTCAACTCTGCTTAGCGGATTGTTCCGCACATAGCTGTACAGATTGAGGCTCTGCGGATCGTCCAGTTTGCTGTAGGGAACCGGTTCTACCGTTGCCGACCAATCGGGGGAATAGAACCGAGCTATGCCATCTTGGAAGAAACGTGCTCCAAAATCATAGACACCCATGTCGGGGTCGCGCTCTTTGCCATTATCACTTGATCTGACGCGAGTCGTAGAGTCGGCGTCTTCGATCCCCAACACGATCTCTGATTTAGAGCCGTCGTGCCCCAGATACAGTGCAGCTTCGGAACTCGGAACCCCCAGACGCGAGTTTTTGTTTCGCAACGCGATTGTTGCGAGCAGGCCATCCGGGATAGGCGTGCTGGAAGCAAGCTGCATGGATGCGATGATTGTACGACTTTAGACGTGGGATACGGGGCCGATTTCGCGGGCGATTTGGCTGGGATTCCGGCCCGGATTCGGAGCGCAGACGCAGCTCTCCCATTCCTCTTTGAAGAAGATTTTTAGAGAGAGAGATTGTGCTGTAAAAGCAGGCCCCTATGTTTTTCCTTTAGCCGCCGTCTTCCCGGTCCTCTTCGGCCTCGGCATCCAACCGGTCGAACAGTTCCTCGACGCCTGGCCCCTGGGAAGCTGGAAGCCTTGTCTCCGGCTGCCGGGTGCCCCGTTCTAGCCTTCTTTTGGCTAGGGCGGGGTCTTTCAAGAAAGTCTGAGTCGCAGAAAGTGTTGAGTTAGTGAACACTTTTGGCAATAGAGAACGAAGTATGACCGTGCGCATAGAGCGAATCAAGCCCCGCTGCCCTGAAGGCGAGTATCCGCAACATGACGAACGTGGGTATCAACTTGCCGACCCAAAGCTAGGCGATGAGTACCATTGGGTGAAGAACGCAAAATTCGTGGGGACTCTAGAGTAAGCGGCCGACCTCATCGAGAACGACGGCTTTGCAATCCGAATGATCTGCCCCGGCAATCGCGCCTCTCTCGTTCGACGCAAGGGTCTCCGCATCGTTCGGAGTTGATCGAATCCACCTTGGTCGACTGGCCACTAGCCACTAGCCACTCTCTCCACAATCCTCTCCACTTCCTCCACCACCTCATCAATGTTCTTGTGGGTGGTATCGACGTGAACTGCATCGGCCGCCGGCACCAGCGGCGACGCCACTCGCGTGCGGTCGCGCTCATCGCGTGCGGCAATCTCGGCCTGCACCCGCTTGGCTTCCTCGGGCGATTGCGATCCATTTTGCTGGAAGCGCCGTTCCGCGCGCACCATCTGATCGGCATCAAGAAATATCTTCACTTCGGCGTTGGGAAACACGGCCGTGCCGATATCGCGGCCTTCCATCACCACGCCGCCATTGGCGCCCAATTGCCGCTGACGCGCCACCATCACCTGCCGCACCGTCGGATGCGACGAAACTCGCGACGCGGCTGCCGTCACATCAGGCTCGCGAATGCGTCGCGAAACATCCTGCCCATCCATCACCACGCGATTTCCGTCCCCGCTCGGCTCGAGTTGGATCACGGATTTTTCCGCCAACTGCCGCAGCGCTTCGGCATCGTCCAGCGGTACCTGCTGCTCCATCGCTTTCAGCGCCAGCGCGCGATACATTGCGCCGCTCTCCAGGTTGATGTAGCCCAGCTTCTTCGCCAGGCGCGCGGCAATTGTGCTCTTGCCCGATCCCGCCGGGCCGTCAATCGCGATCACCAGCTTGCGCGCCGCGCTCATTCGGTGACAGGGCCCTTGCTGGGTGGTTTTCTGTTGCGGGGTGCCAGGGACCTTCTTGGACGCCGCTGCACCAGCGGCATGCCCGGCCGCGGCGGAAACGCTTCGAATTTCGCCCTCGGCGTGAACTCGTATGCCGGCTGCTCCTGTAGCGAGGAAACTTGCAGCATCACGCGTCCCTCGACATGAACGAAGTTGAGTTCGCGCGCCGCCTGCAACGCGTTGATGGCTTCACGCACGCGGGCACGGCTCGTGAGCTTGGAGAAAAATTCCTCCACTTCCTGTTGCTGCGCCGCTAATACACAATCAAGATATTTGGAAACCAATGCCGTCAGCGACTCGGCTACCGAGAGTTGCGTGCCTTTCTTGACCGCATCCGGCGACCAGCGGAACAGCACGTCCCAGAACACGCCCTCGTC
>PLBD01000444.1 GCA_003135315.1 Acidobacteriaceae bacterium
CGTTCCCCGATAGCGCCCGGCCACCAGGGCAGCATAGATCACGCTAGGATCGGCGGCCAACAGCATGTTCTTTTCTATCCGGTTGTAATAGACGCCGGCGACCTGCGGGCGTTCATTGGGGTCCGCGGTTTCTTTCTCCACGATGGAAGCCATGGTCACAATGCGGTGCATGTCGGGGTTGCCGAGCAAACCGATCTTTTGCGCCTCCTGCCGGAAACGCCGCACCATGGCGGCCGCCATGTCATGAGCGCTGTCAATACGCGTGAACTCGTAGGTATCGGGGAAGAGATATCCTTCCAGCGATTTCGCGGCGGGATCGAGGTTGTGGAGGAGGAAGATGTCGCTGCGCGCTGCAGTGAGGAAATCGGAGGCCGGGCCGAGTCCCGCCTGCTCTACCGCCGCGGCGATGTCGTACATATTGAAGCCTCCCGGAACGACGACTGTACGCGCGTAAACATCGCCCTTGACTAGCCGGCTCCAGACGTCCAAAGCGCTTGCCGGCTGATCGAACTTGTACTCGCCCGCCTTCAGCGTCCGGGAGCCTTTGGCGTACTGCACCATCAGGAATGCCGCCGAGCTGCGGATGACACCTTGTTGCTGAAGATCGCGGGCAATGTGCCGTGTGCTCCAGCCCGGGCGCAGCAGCACGAACGTCGTCTGCGCGGGTTGAACCGGCAGCAGCGCCGCCCACGCCAGCCAGATGGCAAACGCCAGCACAAGCACGGTGACGAGTGTGATCAGGGTTCGCACGAAGTTAGTAGTTTAGATGAACGGAGATGAAGCGCGCTGCCCCGGCGAATAAACGGCTGAGCGTTCAGGAAGATGACCGGCGAAACTCCAGAAACGATTGCAGAATCAGAACGGCGGCAAGCTGGTCCACCACCTCGGCGCGGCGGCGGATGCTCATGTCGGTCTCGCGCAAAACGCGATTGGCCTCCACCGAGGTGAGCCGCTCATCGAAAAGGTGGACCGGCAGTTTGAACCGATGGCGCAACTCCTCGGCAAATTCCTGTACCTTTTCCGCCTGAATTCCCTCAACTCCGCTCATGCGCAGAGGAAGTCCCATCACGATCTCACTAATTCCATACTGCCGGATCACGTGTCGCAGATGATTGAAATCATGCTTCTTGTTGCTGCGCCGGCAGGTTGGCAGTCCCTGGGCGGTCAATCCCAGCTCGTCGCTGACCGCCAGCCCGATGTTTCGCGAGCCAAAGTCCAGGGCCAGAATGCGGGGCGGCAGCGAGGCAGCGGTTTCTGTCGGGAAGTTTTCCATTCGGATACAGGAAAAAGTATCATGTCGCGGATGTTACGGTTGCGAGTACGATAAACCACATGCCGGACCAGCTTCTGGACAATCCGACGCCAGCGCGCAAGGAACCCGGTCCCGACGTGGTGGCCGATGCTGCCGGCGGGCCAGCCGCAGTGCCCCCAGTCCCGCTCCGTCGTTCCAGCGTAGCTGAGGCGGAACAGCATAGCCCCCCTCATGTGCAGTCCACGGCGCTGGTGATCCTGGCAACCGCGGCGGTACTCACGCTGATCTATGTCGGCAAGCTGCTCCTGGTTGTGATCCTGGTCTCGATCCTGCTGTCCTTTGTGCTGGATCCGCTTGTGGACGTGTTGATCCGATTTCAAGTACCACGGGCCGCGGCGGCGTTGCTGGCAGTCGGGCTGCTGGTGAGCGCGATTGGCCTTGCCAGCTACGGCTCCTACAGCCGGGCGCTGGACTTCATGCACGAAGTTCCCAAATACAAGGCCAGAATTCAGGCGATGGGAGCGAAGATCCGCGAGCAGGCCCAGCAGATCGAGCAAACCACCGAGACGGTGCTGCCCGAAGACGACCAGGACCAGCACGCCGTAACCGTGAAGCAGTCGAGCAGTTGGACGGACCTGGTCAGCCGGAACACCAGTTCCGTATCCGAACTATTGCTGGCGCTTACGTTCATACCGTTCCTGGTTTTCTTCATGTTGAGCTGGCAGGACCACGCGCGTTCGTCCACGGTGATGCTTTTCAGAATGGAGAACCGCAACTCGGCCTATGTCATGCTCGGTCTGATTGCCCGCATGATCCGCTCGTTCATCGTGGGCAATTTCATCATCGGAGTGTTTCTGAGCGCCTTCAGCATCGCCCTATTCGGTGCGATCGGCCTGCCCTATTTCTACTTCCTGGGAGCCATCAGCGGCTTCCTCAGCCTGATTCCCTATCTCGGCGTGCTGCTGGCGCTATTGCCGCCGTTGATTGCCGATCTTGGACACCTTACGGCCGGGGTCGCGTTGCTGATCATTGCCGTCGTTCTGGGGCTGCACCTCATAGCCATGAATGTGCTCTATCCCAAGATTCTGGGCAAACGGCTGCAGTTGAATCCGCTGGCGGTGACCCTGGCGCTGCTGTTCTGGGGATGGCTGTGGGGTGCAATGGGACTGATCCTCGCCGTGCCTATTACCGGGGCGCTGAAGATCATTTGCGACCACATCGAACGGCTGAAGCCGTATGGGACGTGGTTGGGGGAATAGCGAAAAGCGCTCACTCGCCGTTAGAATCAATCCTTGGCAATCATTCCGACGGGAGCTTCTATGGCACATATGGTGAAATGCATAAAGCTGGGGCGCGAGGCCGAGGGCCTCGACGAACCGCCATTCGACGGCGAACTGGGGCAGCGGATCTACAACAACGTTTCCAAGCTGGCCTGGGAACAATGGCAGGAGCACATGAAGATGCTGCTCAACGAATATCGCCTTCAGCCGTGGAAGAAGGACCACCAGGAATTCATCGTGCAGCAGATGGAGTCGTATTTCTTCGGGGAAGGCTCGGAGAAGCCGAAGGATTTCGTCGCGCCGACGCAGTAGCCCGTTGACAGTTGGCTAGCAGTCTGCCGAAGACTCGGAGCAGCAGATCCCTCGCGGGCTAAAGCCCGCTCGTGATGACAAAAATAAAGGACTTGCACGGCGCAGCTGAAGCTGCGCCCCTTCGAAACAGCGAATAACAGACATTTGAACTGACGGCTGAGAGCTGACCGCTGACAGCTAATACGGCGAGAACCCCAGCGTCTGATCGTCCTTCTGCACCCAGATATGGGCCTTATTCGCGATGCGGTCGTTGACGGTGACGACCACCACCACGCCGCTGGATACCGCGAAGGGCGAACCGCTATAGCCCTTGGGAACGGCTGCACCATCCAACTTGTGGCTCTTGATCAGGCCCCATTCACTGCCCGGCCCCCAGTCCCTGATGAAGTCGTCAAAGGAATAGCGGGCGTACCGGGCGCGATGGTCTTTCCAGAACGTATCGTGCATCCAGATGCCGTAGGCTTTGGCATAGTCCTGCTGCTGAAGAGCGTCGAAGAAGTGGTCCACGATGCGCTCTTCCGGCCAGAAGCGCAGCTGCCACCAGACTAGGGCGCCGATGATCACCACCAGCACCAGCGCGATGATGAGGATGAGTTTCTTGCGCCCGGACGACGCATCGTACGGCCTGGCTTCAAACAAGGTCATGGCGAACACAGTTTACTCGCTGGCGGATGAGATGACCATCAGCGCCGCCGGGATGGCACATCAGAAAAAACGTCGGCACCCTAAAAAGCCCTATTACTGCTTGCCGAGCGCCTGCAGGCGCTGCATGGCCAGTTGCGCCACTGCCGTACCGGGCGCATCCTTCTGCATCTGTTCGTAGATGTGGCGCGCCTCGTTGGGCTGGTCCATGGATTCGTAGAGCGAGGCCAGCGCCAGCTGCGCCGTGTTCTTGCCGACGGAGGCGGTGGGATGATCGATCAACTGCTTGTAGAGATCGATCGCCTGCGGGTTGCGGTTGGTATCGTGATAAACCGCAGCCAGGGCCAGCTTGGCCAGGCTGCCAATCTCCGGGTGGCGGCTGGCGGCCACTTGCTGGAAGTCCTTTTCGGCAGTCGCGTTGTCCCCAAGATCGCGGGCGGTGACTCCGGCAAAGTAGCGGGCCACCTGCGCCGACTGGGTGAAGGAGTACTTGTTCGCAATGCGTTCGAACTCGGCGTTGGCGGTCTTGTCGCGTTCCTGGGTTGAGCCAAAGCTGGGGACGTCGGGAGTGGCCGGGGTCCCGGCCGGACGTATCGGTTCGTTGTATTTCTGGATGGCGAGCGCCAACTCCGCGGTGGCCTGCTGATCGCGGTAGTTCACATATGCCCAACCGCCGCCAAGCGCGGCCAGAATCACCGCCAGCACGATACCGACGGCGATGAGCTTGGAGCGGTGTGCCACCGCCCAGGTGATGGTTTCGGCGGTGGATGTAGTAAAAGAATCCTGTTTAAGCTGATGTCGAGTGTAACTGCGCACGGGTGGTCCTTCTCTGGTTAGTCACAAAGGTGGGAAAACGTTAGTTTATCAGCCTGTGGAAACGCGGGTCAAACCACGGAGAGCGATACGAGGCGGAGCGCCAAGAGTGCGTCCCCCCCAACGGCTAAATGCCAATCGGATGGTTTGGGGGAGCCTGAGCGTGGCCGTGGGGCCGGTTACGTGGGCGACGGTGGCGGAACACAAGCTTGCGATTGTCCTTGACACTGCAGCTTCTAGATAGGAACATCGGCGAAATCACCAGCAGCAAGTAACCAGAATGCAGGTAGTAGATACCGGCTCGTTCGTTTTCTCCAGGATGGCAAATGAAAGACCCTGCGAACCTCCGGGCTGTTCACCTTTGCGTTCAGCGCGATGGGAAAGAGGGCAGGATGCGGAAACGTAGCTTATCGAAGATGTTCTACATCCTGTTTGCGTTTTGGGGCGCGATCACAGTCGCCTCCCCTGCGCAGACCTTGACCACACTGGTCAACTTCGCCTATACGAACGGGGCGGAGCCACTCTACGAATCCCTTGTGCCGGACCCCGATGGCAATTTGTACGGAACCACCAATGGTGCAGGTGCACACAACGGTGGCATCGTCTTCAAGATGACGCCGAGCGGCACGCTGACGGTTCTGTACAGTTTTTGCGGCGGATCAAACTGCAGTGATGGCAACCAACCGGATACCGGGCTGACACTCGGCAGCGATGGCAACTTCTATGGTGTAACTACAGCAGGGGGCGCGAGCGGGGACGGGACGGTGTTCAGGATCACTCCCAGCGGGGACTTCACCTTGCTGCACACCTTCACCGGAAGCGACGGCGCAGACCCCCAGGGCGCCTTGGTTTTGGCCAGCGACGGCAACTTCTATGGCACCACCACCTCGGGTGGCAGCCACGATTTTGGCACCGTCTTCAGAATCACCCCCGGCGGCACTTTTACCACCATTTACAACTTTTGCTCTCTCGGTAGCTGCGCTGACGGTAGCGGCCCTTTTGGCGGCCTAGTGCAAGGGGCTGACGGCTACTTGTACGGAACAACTACTGGCGGCGGCGCCCACTTTCTCTACGGCACGGTGTTTAAGCTTGGCCTGAACGGCGTGCTGGCCACGCTGCACAGCTTCGCCGCCTCCGACGGCTCATCGCCCAATGCGAAGCTGCTCCAGGCTAGCGATGGAAATTTCTATGGCACGACAACGTCAGGGGGCAACACCCAAGCCTGCACCTTCGGTTGCGGCACAATCTTCAGGATCACCGCCGGCGGTAGCTTCACGTCGCTACACAGCTTCGACGGCGCGGATGGCTCCTTCGTTGCTGCCGGTCTGATTCAAGCCAGCGATGGAAACTTCTATGGGGTCGCGGGGCGGGGCGGCAGTAGTTGTGGTTGTGGAACGATCTTCAAAATCACTGCGGGCGGCACGCTGACTGTGCTGCACTACTTCGCGGGGTTTCCCACTGAGGGCTCTTTGCCAGTCGGCGGGCTGCTTGAGGCCGGCAACGGCAACTTTTACGGTACAACGGAGTCTGGCGGCAGCACTGGTGACGGCTCCGTCTTTAGTCTGACGGGCTTTACCGCAACCGTCGTGACCAGTACTCCAAATCCCTCGGAAGTGGGACAGCTAGTCACTCTTACAGCTACTGTAAGTCCCTCCGGCCCGCCGACGCCTACTGGGACTGTCAGCTTCACTTCCAATGGCACCGCAATTTCCGGCTGCACCGCACTATCACTGTCTTCGTCAATGGCGATATGCATGACTTCGGCCCTCGCCGTAGGAACCGATGCAATCGTAGGCATGTACTCCGGCGACTCGAATTACATGGGCAGCAGCGGCATGCTCTCGCAGATTGTGAATCCGGTGCCGTCGGCGGTGCAATTTGTGCCGCTGACCCCCTGCCGCGTGGTGGATACACGCAATCCGAACGGCACATTCGGCGGGCCGGTCATCACCGGGAATTCATCTCGCAGTTTCCCGCTGTCCGAAAGCGACAACCCCTGCGGGATTCCGCCGGATGCCATCGCCTATTCGCTCAATGTGACGGTGGTGCCGCAGCATACTCTCGGATACCTGACCATCTGGCCGAGCGGGGAGGGACAGCCGACCGTATCCACGCTGAACTCTCCCGATGGCCGTATCAAAGCCAACGCCGCAATCGTTCCCGCAGGCACGCCATCAGGATCAGTCAGCGTCTACGTGACCGACACCAGCAACGTCATCCTCGATATCGACGGCTACTTCGCCGCGCCGACCTCAGGCAGCCTGGCGTTCTATCCGCTGACGCCCTGCCGCATGGTTGACACGCGCGGCGCCGACGGTGATCTCGGGGGCCCGCGCCTGGCGGCGCAAACGCCGCGCAGCTTCCCGTTGCTGTCGAGCAAGTGCATTCCCAGCGGTCTCAATCCGCTGGCGTATTCACTCAACTTTACGGTCGTGCCGAATCCGTCGGGGCAGCAGTTGGGATATTTGTCGGTCTGGCCCACCGGCGAGACGCAACCCGTAGTCTCGACCTTGAACAATCCGACTGCCACGGTCGTAGCGAATGCTGCGATAGTGCCGGCGGGAACCGGCGGCGCGGTTGATGTTTACGCCTACAACACCACCGACCTGTTGATTGACATCGACGGCTACTTCGCCGCGCCGGGAACAGGCGGGCTGTCCCTGTATCCGCTGACGCCCTGCCGCGTGCTTGACACCCGTCAGGTCGGCAATGGCCAGCCCTTCATGGACGACTGGAACCCTCCCAACGGCGTCGACGTGCTGACCAGTCAGTGTGCTCCTCCCAGCACGGCCAAGGGCTTCGTGTTCAATGCCACGGTGGTGCCGAGCGGCTCCATGCCCTACCTGACCTTGTGGCCGCACGGCGAGGGTCAGCCCACGGTCTCGACGCTGAACGCCTAC